>NZ_JBCEBL010000029.1:0-92575 GCF_049472615.1 Azospirillum sp. 11R-A
CTGATCTGGCGCACGGTGCATTCGCCCTTCGGGCAGGTGCTGAAGGCGATCCGCGAGAACGAGCCGCGCGCGGTGTCGCTCGGCTACCGCACCGACCGCTACAAGCTGGTGGCCTTCGTGCTGTCGGCCTCGCTTGCCGGGCTTGCCGGCGGCACCAAGGCGCTGGTGTTCCAACTCGCCAGCCTGACCGACGTGACGTGGCAGATGTCGGGCGAGGTGGTGCTGATGACGCTCTTGGGCGGCATGGGAACGCTGTTCGGGCCGGTGGTCGGTGCTGGGCTGGTGGTGACGCTGGAAAGCTACCTCGCCGCGACCAGCCTGCCGGTGCCGGTGGTGATCGGCTGCATCTTCGTCGTCTGCGTGCTGGTCTTCCGCCGCGGCATCGTCGGCGAGCTGCTGCACCGTCTGCCCGGAAAGGGGAAGCGCTGATGTCCCTCCATCGGGAGATCGACCGCTTCCTCGCCGACATCCGAGCCGCATAAAGGATAAGATCCATGAAAGTCCTCGTCCCCGTTAAGCGAGTGGTCGACTACAACGTGAAGATCCGCGTCAAGGCGGATGGCAGCGGCGTCGAGACCGCCAACGTGAAGATGAGCATGAACCCCTTCGACGAGATCGCCGTCGAAGAAGCCGTGCGCCTGAAGGAAGCCGGCAAGGCGACCGAGATCGTGGTGGTGTCCGTCGGCCCGACCCAGGCSCAGGAGACGCTGCGCACGGCGCTGGCCATGGGCGCCGACCGCGCCATCCTGGTGCAGACCGACGTGACGACCGAACCGCTGGCCGTCGCCAAGGTCCTSAAGGCGCTGGTCGAGAAGGAAGCGCCGGGGATGGTGATCCTCGGCAAGCAGGCCATCGACGACGACTGCAACCAGACCGGCCAGATGCTGGCGGCGCTGCTCGGCTGGGGCCAGGGCACCTTCGCCTCSAAGRTCGCCSCSRSKGRCGRTGCCGTCGCGGTCACCCGCGAGATCGACGGCGGGCTGGAGACGGTGGAGCTGAAGCTGCCGGCGGTGGTCACCGCCGACCTGCGCCTGAACGAGCCGCGCTAYGCCTCGCTGCCCAACATCATGAAGGCGAAGAAGAAGCCGCTGGAGACCRTCACGCCGGACAGCCTGGGCRTCGACGTCACGCCGCGCCTGAAGACGGTGAAGGTCGCCGAGCCGCCGAAGCGTCAGGCCGGCATCAAGGTGCCGGACGTCGCCACGCTGGTGGACAAGCTCAAGACCGAAGCCCGCGTGATCTGAGGGGAATGAACTGACCATGGCCAACATTCTCGTCATCGCCGACCAYGACGGCGCCTCGCTGAAGCCCGCCACGCTGAACGCCGTCACCGCCGCCGGCAAAATYGGCGGCGATGTCCATATCCTGGTMGCCGGCAAGGGCGCGCAGGCCGCTGCCGAKGCMGCMTCGAAGGTGGCCGGCGTMGCCAAGGTGCTGCTGGCCGACGATTCGGCTTACGAGCATCAGCTGCCGGAAGACGTCGCCCCGCTGGTGGTGTCSRTYRCCAAGRSYGGCTACGGCCATGTGCTGGCCGGCGCCACCTCGGYCGGCAAGAACCTSCTGCCGCGCGTCGCMGCGCTGCTGGACGTCGCMGCCATCTCCGACATCACCGCCGTGGTCTCCGCCGACACGTTCGAGCGGCCGATCTACGCCGGCAACGCGATTGCCACCGTGCAGTCGKCCGAYGCGGTSAAGGTGATCACCGTCCGCACCACCGCCTTCGAGACSGCMGCMKCMGAMGGYGGTTCGGCCGCCGTCGAGGSSGTGKCGGGCGCCGGTGCCGCCGGGCTGTCGAGCTTCGTCTCGGCCGAGCTGACCAAGTCGGAGCGTCCGGARCTGACCGCCGCCCGCGTGGTGGTGTCGGGCGGGCGCGGCATGCAGTCGGGCGAGAACTTCCCGCTGCTGGAGGCCCTGGCCGACAAGCTGGGYGCCGCGGTCGGTGCSTCGCGCGCCGCCGTGGACGCGGGKTTCGTGCCGAACGAYTAYCAGGTCGGGCAAACCGGCAAGATCGTGGCGCCGGAGCTGTACATCGCCGTCGGCATCTCGGGTGCGATCCAGCAYCTSGCCGGCATGAAGGACAGCAAGGTCATCGTCGCGATCAACAAGGATGAGGAAGCGCCCATCTTCCAGGTCGCCGATTACGGCCTCGTCGCGGACCTGTTCAAGGCCGTGCCGGAGCTGCAGCAGGCGCTGTGACCGAAGGACCGGGCCTTCCGCTCGGGAGGCCCGGCCGCTTCACGCTTGCCGCGGCGGGCCGGCTGTTCTATCGCTGGCGGCAAAGAAACCCGACAGCGGCAGGACGCCATGAGCATCGACGGCATCACCGGACTGGACCATCTGGTCATCGCAACCCGCGACCTGGACGCGGCGCGCGACGCCTACGCCCGGCTTGGCTTCACCGTGACGCCGCGCGGCCACCACACCCAGCTGAAGTCCGCCAACCACACCATCCTGTTCCCGACCGGCACCTATCTGGAGCTGCTGGGCATCGAGGAGCAGCGGCCAGTCAACGCCCATTACTCCGCCTTCCTGCGTCAGCGCGAGGGCATCGCCGCCATCGCGCTGAAGACGCCGGACGCCCGCGCCGCCGTCGGGCCGCTGACCGCCGCCGGCTTCCCGGTTTCGGAGCCCGTCGATTTCGGCCGGCCGGTGGAGTTGCCGGGCGGCAGCCGCGACGCGACTTTCACCATCACCCAGATCGACCCGGCATCCACCCCGGCCGGCCGCGTCTTCCTGTGCCAGCATCACACGCCCGATCTGGTCTGGCGTCCCGACCAGTTGGAGCACGCGAACAGCGCCACCGGGCTGGAAGCACTGGTGATCGCCGCCGCCGATCCCGATGCGGTCGCCGCGACCTATGCCGCGCTGCTGGGCGGCACCGTCACCGACCGCGGCTCCGCCCGCGTGGTTGTGCCGGCCGGGTCCGGTGACGGTCATGTGCCCGTGCTGGTCGCCCCGCCCGACCGCCTGCATTGGGCCTGGACCGCCGATCCCGCCTTCGCCACCGCCACCCTGCCCTTCTTCGCCGGCTTCGTCGTGCGCGTCGCCGATCCGGTAAAGGCCCAGCAGGCGTTGCAGAAAAGCAAGTTCCCGACCGTGGTCGGAGAGGGCGTGATGCGGGTCGGATCGGGCAGCTCCTGCGGCGCCATGATCGCCTTCGCCCAGGACTTCGACCTCGACAGCCTGATACCCTGAAATTCGCGACGATTTGCGCCGAATTGGGCATAGGTCCCGCTGAATTGCTTGTGTAGTGTCCGCCGACAGTTGCGCCCGTGGATCGGGCGCGGACTGTGGAGATGCACATGACGACAGCGGGCCAGGCGATGGACGTGACGGGGGCTCCGGGACAGGAGACCGGTTCCGTACCGGCGGCGCCCGCCCCATCCTCCGCATCATCCTCCATGCCCCCGCTTTTCGATGCCCTGCCCGTCGCCGCCCTGCTCCGCGAGCCCGACGGGCGGCTGCGCGGCAATCGCCGCTTCCTCGACCGCTACGGCAGCGCCGACGCCTTCACCGCCGACCTTTCCGATACCGTCCCCGGCGACGAACGGGAAGTCAGCGTCCAGTCGGTCACCGGCGAGCCCCGCGACCTGCTGGTCCGCGTCGGCGGCCCGCCCTGGATCGCGACGGTGGAGGATGTCACCGAGCAGCGCCGCACCGCCCGCGGGCTGGAACTGGCGACCGAGAATCTTGAAGAGGCCTATCACACCGCCAAGCTCGGCTACTGGGAATATGGCATCCAATCCGGCGAACTGGTGCTGAGCGACGCCGGGCTGGCGGTGCTGGGCCATGAGCGAGACCACTTCGCCGGGGGGTTTGACGGACTGCTGGGCATCCTGCACCCCGACGATCGGCCGCGCTTCGGCAACATGCTGGAAAGCGTGGTCGGCAATCCCCAGCGCGTCTATGTCGAATACCGCGTCCACGACCGCGAGGGCCGGGTCCGCTATGTCTCCGCCTCCTGCGCGCCGCGGCTGGACGGGCAGCAGCGGCTGAGCCACGTCTTCGGCGTGCTGATGGACAGCACCGAGCGGGCGGAGGCCGCGGCCCAGCTCGAGGCCGCCAAGCAACGGCTGGAGGAGGCCTACCGCACCGGCCATCTCGGCTATTGGGAGTACGGCATCCACAGCGGGACGCTGGTGTGGAACCGCGAGGCCTTCGACATCTACGGCCAGGATCCGGACCGCTTCGAGCCGACCTTTGACAATCTGCTGGGCATCCTGCACCCCGATGACCGGATGTCCTTCGGCAACATGCTGGAAAGCGTGATCGGCAACTCCCGCCGCGTCTATGTCGAATACCGGGTGATCGATCCGGTGGGGGAGGTCCGCTACGTCTCCTCCTCCTGCGCGCCGCGCTTCGATCTCGATGGACGGCTGACCCATCTGTTCGGCGTCATGCTGGACACCACCGAGCGGGCGCGGGCCGCCGACGCCCTGCGCGCCGCCAAGGACCGGGTGGAACAGGCCTATCGCGAGTTGCAGGCCGCCCAGGACAGTCTGGTCCAGACCGAAAAGATGGCGTCCCTCGGCCAGCTCGTCGCCGGCGTGGCGCACGAGGTGAACGGGCCGGTCGGCGTGGCGCTGACCACAGCCTCCCACCTGCTGAGCCGGGCGGAAGACGTGAAGCGCCAGTTCGCCGCCAGCGCCCTGACCCGCTCGGCCCTCGCCGGTTTCCTGGAGGTGGCGCAGGAGGCCGGGCAACTGCTGGTCGGCAATACCGAACGCATCGCCGCGCTGGTCCACATGTTCAAGCAGGTGGCTGCCGACCAGACCGGCGACGAGCGCCGCACCTTCTACCTGCGCGAATACACCGAGGACGTGCTGCTGAGCCTGCACACCCAGATCGGCTCCTCCGGCCACCGGGTGGAACTGGCCTGTCCGGAGGCACTGCAACTGGAAAGCTTCCCCGGCGCCTTCGCCCGCGTGCTGACCCATCTGGTGCGCAATTCACTGACCCATGCCTTCCGGCCGGAGCAGAGCGGCCGGATTACCATAGACATCCATGCCGACGGCGACGACTGGATCGAGGTGGTACACAGCGACGATGGGCAAGGAATCCTGGAGGCCGATCTGCCCCGGATCTTCGACCCCTTCTTCACCACCGCGCGGCATGCCGGCTGCGTCGGGCTGGGTCTGCACATCGCCTACAATCTGGCGACACAGACGCTCGGCGGCCAGTTGAGTGTCCGCAACAGCCCCGGCCACGGCGCCGTCTTCACCCTGCGGCTGCCGCGGCAGGCACCGGATCTCGGTTGATCCCCGCCGCCACCCGCCGCCGGTCAGGCGACGGTCTGGCGTTCGTGCCGCAGCGGTTCCAGCGCGTCGGCCACCGCGCGGCGCAGGTCGGCGGCGATCACCGGCTTGTGCATCACGCGGAAATTGCCGGCCTCCGCCTCCTGCGCACGGGCGGGGGCGGTGTCGCCGGTGACGAGGATGCCCGGCAAGATGCGGCCCAAGGCCAGCCGCACCTCACGGATGGCCTCCGTTCCGGTGCGGCCGTCGCGCAGGCGGTAATCGGCGACGATCAGGTCGGGCGCCGGCCCGCGATTGGCGAGGTCCAGGGCCTCGGCGCAAGATTCGGCGGCCATGACGCCATAGCCCCACTCGGCCAGCATGGCCCGCAGCCCTTCACGGACGATCATGTCGTCCTCAATCACCAGCACCGTGGTGGCGAAGGCCGGACGGGGAGAGCACGGAGCGAGCGCCGGTTTCGCCGCCGGGGGATCGGCAACGGGAAGCTCTACCGCGAAGACCGACCCTTCGCCGGGTGTCGACCGCACCGTCACCTGATGGCCCAGCATGACCGACAGCCGCCGCACCACCGCCAACCCGAGGCCAAGTCCCTGGTCGCGGTTGCGGCTGGCGTTGCCGATCTGCACGAACTCCTGGAAGATGTCCTCCTGCTGGTCGGCGGGAATGCCGATGCCGGTGTCCCACACCTCGATGCGCAGCATGTGGCCGCGGCGGCGGCAGCCGATCAGGATGCGGCCCTTGTCGGTATAGCGCAGGGCGTTTTCCACCAGATTCTGCAGGATGCGGCCGAGCAGCATCGGGTCGCTGCGCACATGGACGCCGCTCGGCACGATGTGCAGGAGCAGTCCCTTCTGGACGGCGACCGGTCGGCTGTTGGCCGCGACGCGATCCATCACCTCCGCCAGCGCAAAGACCTCGACCTCTGGCACCACCGCACCCGCTTCCAGCCGGGAGACATCCAGCAGCCCGTCGAGCAGCATCTTCAAGGCGCCAAGCGCCCGCTCCATCGTGCCCAGGACATTGCGGGTCATGGGGTCGCTGACGCGGCTCGACAGCACCTCCATCAGCAGCATCAGTGACTGCACCGGCTGGCGCAAATCGTGGCTGGCGGCGGCCAGGAACTTGGACTTGGCGACATTCGCCCGGTCGGCCTCCCGCCTCGCATCGGTCAGCGCCGCCTGGGCACGTTTGTGTTCGGAGATGTCGCGGACGGTGGCGATCAGGCTGACCAGCCGGTTGTCGTGATCGCGGACGGGCGACGCGCTCAGTTCCAGGCAGCGCGACCCTTTCGGGTCCGCCCCCTCCTCGTCGGGGCCGGAGCGGGTCAGCTCCACGCGCGCATCGCGTCCGACGACGATGGCGTCGCGCAGGGGCTGCAAGGCCGCACGGTCCCTGGTCGCCCGCTCCAGCGCGGTCAGGGCGCCGCTGCCCATCAGGGCGGAAATCGGCGCACCCAGCAGCTGTTCGAGCGCCGGATTGACATAGACGATGGGCATGCCCGGCTGGGTAGCGTCGGCGATCATGATGCCGTCGTTGCTCCAGGCCAGCGCCCTGTTGCGCACCCGCAGCGCCCGGTCGGTGTGCCGGCGCCATTGCAGCTCGACGATGAAGGCGATGACGAACAGCAGGATCACCACCGTGGTGGCGACCGCCCAGCCGATATAGAGGCGGGCGTTGTCCCGCCAGGGACCGAACACCGTCTCCACCGATTCGCCGACGATGGCGACCACCGGATAGTCGGGCGCCGACCGGAAGGCGGTGATCCGCTCCACCCCGTCGACCGGACTGATCATGCGGATGTGGCCGACAGGATGCTGCCTGATCGCCTGCCACAGTTCGTTGTTGGTGGTTCCACGCCCCGTAACGCTGCTGGTCCCCGCGTTGCGGGCGATGATGACGCCGTCTGTCCGCAGCAGCGTCGCCGCCCCGTCGGCCGGCAAACCGAGCACGCGGTAATAGCGGGCGAAGGATTCGACCGGAATGTCGGCGACCGCGATCCCCGCGAAGGTGCCGTCGGCATTCTCCAGCCGGCGCGACACCGGGATCAGCAGATCCTGCGTTTCGGACGACGCATAGGGCATGCCGATCACCAGCCCGCGCGGTGCGGCGTCGCGGGCGATGCGGAACTCGTCGCGGTCGGTGACGGCACCCTGGAAGGTGGCCCGCCCCCCGCCCATGGTCAGCAGGCCCAAGGAATCATAGACGCGAACCCCGACCACCAGACCTTCTTCGAAGGCCCGACGGGAATCCAGGCGCATGGAGCGGTTGCGCTCGGTGTTGGCGATCAGGTCCAGCAGCAGATCGTCGACGCGGCGGAAGGTGGAAACCGCATGCTCCTCCACCAGACGGGCGACGACGGCGGTCTTCTCATGGGCGGTCAGGTCGAGCAGACGCTCTTCCCGATGGAGGCGGTCGAGCAGAATCCACCACAGGGCGGCGATGGCCAGCGCGACCGCCAGGGCGGGCAGGACCAGACGCCCGCCGAAACCGGAAAAAAGCCAGAGCGCCCGCTTCACGTATACCCCGAACGCAGTGGATCGTCCGCCGACCGTGTCCATCGCCAGGAAAGCGGACGCCCGCGGCAGGCGGACGCAAGCATGCCGCAACGCAGATGCTGACGCAACGCCGTAACCGGCAAGGTGGCACCGGCGGACAGTTGCTCCACCCATGCAGACCGCCCGCCCATTCCTTTCGTCCACAGCGTTCCAAGACACCCTCCGGCGCACGGGACCGCAGGAGCGAAGGGAGGGCGGCGGCATCGACCGCGCCGAAAAGCCGGCTTTGCTGCGCTGCCGCAGCCGGCTATACCGCCGCGATGAGCTTCGCACGCGCCATCGCCACAGTCGGCGGACTGACCCTGCTGAGCCGGCTGGCCGGCTTCGCACGCGACATTTTGACCGCGGCGGTGCTGGGCGCCGGCCCGGTGGCCGACGCCTTCTTCGTCGCGCTGAAACTGCCGAACCTGTTCCGACGGCTGTTCGCGGAGGGCGCCTTCGGCGTCGCCTTCGTTCCACTGTTCGCCGCCGAGCTTCAGACCCGCGGACGCAGCGCCGCCATCCGTTTCGCGGAGGAGGCGCTGGCGATGCTGCTGGCGATGCTGCTGCCTTTCACGCTGGCAGCCATCGTCGCCATGCCCTGGCTGATGCACGGGCTCGCCCCCGGCTTCGTCGACGAACCGGCCAAGTTCGCCCTGGCGGTGGATATGGCGCGGCTGACCTTTCCCTATCTGGCGCTGATCTCGCTGGTGGCGCTGCTGGGCGGCGTGCTGAACGCGCTCGACCGTTTCGGGCCGTTCGCCGCGGCGCCCATCGCCTTCAACCTGACGCTGGTCGCCGCCCTGCTGATCGCTCCGCGGCTGGGGCTGGAACCCGGCACCGCCATGGCGGCGGCGGTGACCCTGTCGGGGGTGGTGCAGGTCGCCTGGATGGCTTGGGCCTGTGCCAAGGCGGGGGTGGTGCTGACGCTGCGACCGCCGCGGATGACGGAGGGGATGCGGCGGCTGTTCCGGCTGATCGGACCGGGCGCCATCGGTGCCGGGGTCATGCAGATCAACCTGTTCCTGAACATCGTGCTCGCCTCGCTGCTGCCGTCGGGCGCGGTATCCTTCCTCTATTATGCCGACCGGCTGAACCAGATGCCGCTGGGCGTGATCGGCATCGCCATCGGCACCGCCCTTCTGCCGGTGCTGGCCCGCCATGTCGCCGCCGGGGACGAGCGGATGGTCCGCCATTACCTGAGCCGCGCGCTGGAGTTCAGCCTGCTGCTCGGCCTGCCGGCCGCGGTCGCGCTCGGCGTGGCGGGGTCGCCCATCGTCGCCGTGCTGTTCCAGCGCGGCGCCTTCGGTCCGGAGGAAGCGCACGCCACCGCGATGGCGCTCGCCGCCTACGCCATCGGCATCCCGGCCTATGTGATCGTGAAGTCGCTGAACGCCGCTTTCTTTGCCCGCCACGACACGGTGACCCCGGTGCGCGTCGCCGTCATCGTGACGGTGGCGACCGCCCTGCTGGCGCTGCTGCTGATGCCCTGGCTGGGCCATGTCGGCATCGCGCTGTCCACCGGGCTGACGGCCTGGCTGGATGTCGCGTTGCTGATCGCGGCGATGCGCAAGCGCGGCCTTTTCGATCTGGATGAGCGTCTGAAGCGCCGCGCTCCCCGGATCGCGGCGGCTGCGGCCGGCATGGGAGCCGCAATTCTGGCTGGTGGGCATGTGCTGACGCCCTGGCTGGACGCGCCATCCACCGCAGTGCGGTTCGTGGCGCTGGCCTTGCTTGTCGCCGGTGGCGCCGCGGCTTTCGGCGCGCTGGCGACGCTGCTGGGCGGGGCCAGATTGGGAGACGTCAAAGGAATGCTGTCGAAGTCGGCGCAACCCGGCAAAGAGCAGATCGGCTGAATCACGACCATCGGAAGCGGCGCCACCTCCGAGGCCTGCTGATCGGCTTGGATTTTCTCGTATTATTTTAGGGGCAGATAGACATCCGTCAGAAGATCATGTTCCGCCGTTTCCCCGATGAAATTCAGATAATGGAAATAAACCGGAAAATCGCGAAGCTCCTCGCCGCTTTCCGGCAGCCATCGGCCATACAGAAACCTCACCACCTCGCCGATCTGCTCATGCGAACCCCGGTGCCTGACCACGGCGCACCGTCCACCGGGGATGAGTTTCTTCACAACCCCTTGCGGGTTTTCCGGCACCTCGCCATCGATCTCTCCGCAGATGTCGAACCGGAAGTCGGCCGGCTCGGTGGTTTCCGGGTTGTCGAACGCGACGCCGAAGGTCCGGCACCGGTCGCGTGGCGACAGACCGCTGGTCTTGCGCCAGTCGATGAAGATGCGAACCGAGTCATTCACGTCTTCGATCGGTCCCCGATGACAGTAGGCCGCCACCTGCACAGGCGCGAAGTCGACGATTGAAACATCCATGGTCCTGATCCTTTTCCTTTTGATGTGACGATAGCGGTCGTGCCATTGCCGCCATTCCGGAGTTTTCCTGAACGTGGACGGGGTCTGGCCGAACGTCTTCCGGAAGGCGCGGGAGAAGGACTCCGGTGTCTCGAAGCCGGCATCCAGCGCTATGTCGATGACCTTGTCGGCCGGATTGAAGGCCAGCCGGAACGACGCCCGCTTCAACCGCGCAAGCTGGATGTATTTCCCGACGCTGATGTCAAAATGAGCCGAGAAGAGACGGTGAAAGTGGAACTTCGAGAGACAGGCGACATCGCTCAGTCTGTCGAGCGACAGGTCTCCTTCCAGATTCTGGTCGATATAGTCGAACAGCCTGGTAAACCGTTCATCGTACTCCTGCCTGCTCATCGTCTGTCCGGCCTGCACGGTTGATGGGAGAGACCATAAGCCGGCGGTTCGGCGGCCGTCCTGGCACATCTTGCTGAATATCGGCTGCGGTTTCGGATCGGCGGGACGCGTGGATTACGGAGAAAAGATTGCGGCGCTACCCCTCTTGACGGCGGTCATAGGCAGTCGTACAAGCGGATCCACGTGGTGATTTGGTCGACCGGCTTGCGGGCCACGTAAAACAACCCGCTAAAAAGGTCCGAGCCGCGTCCGCGCCTCGACCCGATCGGTCGGGGCGTTTTTTGTTTGCGGCCGGCCTTGCCCCACCGGCGATCATCAGGGGAGAGTCGCGGAATGTCGCGCACCGATCATCGCAATCCGAACGTCGCGGGGCTGCGCCCCCGCTCCAAGCTGGTCCATGGCGGCATCCGCCGCTCGCAGTTCGACGAAACCTGCGAGGCGCTGTACCAGACCTCCGGCTTCGTCTACGGCTCGGCGGAAGAGGCGGAGAACGCCTTCGCCAACGACGGCACGCGCCATGTCTATTCCCGCTTCCGCAACCCGACCTCGGCGATGTTCGAGGACCGGCTGGCCGAATATGAGGGTGCGGAATGGGCCTATGCCACCGCCAGCGGCATGGCCGCGGTGCATGGCGCCCTGATGAGCGGCCTGCGCACCGGCGACCGGGTGGTGGCGCCACGGGCGCTCTTCATCTCCTGCTATTGGATTCTGAAGGAACTGTGTAGCCGCTACGGCATCGAAACGGTGTTCGTCGACGGCACCAATCTGGCCGAGTGGGAAGAGGCTCTGTCCAAGCCGGCCAAGGCGGTCTTCCTGGAAACCCCGTCCAACCCCGGGCTCGAGGTCGTCGATCTCCAGGCCGTCTGCGATCTCGCCCACAAGGCGGGCGCGGTTGTCGTGGTCGACAATGCCTTCGCCACGCCGGTGCTCCAGCGTCCGTTCGACTTCGGCGCCGACGTCATCATTTATTCGGCGACCAAGCACATCGACGGTCAGGGCCGCTGCCTGGGCGGCGTGATCCTGGCCAAGGACAAGAAATATGCCTCGGAGGTCATCCATCCCTTCCTGCGCAACACCGGACCGACCATCTCCCCCTTCAATTCCTGGCTGCTGCTGAAGGGGATGGAGACGCTGGAGCTGCGCGTACAGGCCCAGTCGGCGGCCGGGCTCCAGGTCGCGGAGTTCCTGGAAAGCCATCCGAAGGTCGCCCAGGTGCTGTACCCGCTGCTGCCCAGCCATCCGCAATACGATCTGGTGCGCAAGCAGATGACCGGTGGCGGCAACATGCTGTCGGTCTTCCTCAAGGGCGGCAAGACCGAGGCGTTCAACACGCTGAACGGCCTGCGCATGGTGATGATCTCCAACAATCTGGGCGATTCGAAGAGCCTGGTCACCCACCCCGCCACCACCACCCATTGCAAGCTGACGGACGAGGAGAAGGCCGCCGCCCGGATCGAACCCGGCCTGCTGCGCCTGTCCGTTGGTCTAGAGGATCCCCAGGACATCATGGAAGATCTCGACCGCGCGCTCGCCGAGGCGTAAAGATCGTGCCGGAACTTATGTTGCAGTGCAGCGTTGACCCTGCAGTCAGGTTCCGGCAACGATTTCTGAGAGAGAGGCGACGCCCATGTCACGAGAGAATGCCGGCAACGGCCACCCCACCGACAGGCTGATGGCGGTGGCGGGCCAGATCACCAAGACCGGCCTTCGCGGTGGTGAAATGGGCGTCGCTGCGGCGCAGACCATCGGCTATCGCACCGCGATGATGACCGCGGCGATGTCGAACCCCATCGACTTCGCCAATCCGGAATTCATCCGTATGGGTGCGGAGAAGGTGGAAGCGGCGGTGGAGGCCTTCCACGCCGTCGCCACCGGCATCGGCGAGTTCGGGCAGGCCTGGATCAGCATGATCGCCAAGCAGACCCAGGCAGCCGCCACCACCATCGGCGGGCTTGCCAGCTGCAAGAACCCGGTCGAGATCATCGATGTCCAGCAGCGCCTGCTGGCGGATGTCGTCGATGCCGGCATCCATGCCAACCTGCGCCTGATCGAGGCGACGGCCTCCCTCGCCGCCGCCGGCATGAACCCCGCCTACCGCAAGGTGCGCGCCAACGCCCGCCGCCTTGCCCGCGAACAGGCCTGACCGATCAAACCACGTCCGCGGGAGCAAGGCGGCAGCAGCTGCCGTCATGCTCCACCTGGATGGTGGCGTGACCGATGCCGAAGCGCTCCTTCAGCACCGTCGAGATTTCCAGCAGCAGCGCGTCGTCCTGATCCATGCCGGGACGGACGAGATGGGCGGTCAGGGCGGTTTCGGTCGTGCTGATCGGCCATATGTGCAGGTCATGCACGGCGGTGACGCCGGGCAGTCCGGCCAGATAGCGCTCCACCCCCGTCCGGTCAACGCCGTCCGGCACCGCGCCCATCGCCAAGCGCACCGAATCACGAAGCAATCCCCAGGTGCCGGCGACGATCACCAGGGCGATGAGGATGCTGGTCACCGGATCCAGCCACAGCCAGCCGGTGAAGCGGATTACCAGCGCCGCCACCACCACGCCCAGCGACACCGCCGCGTCGGCCGCCATATGCAGATAGGCGCCGCGCAGGTTGATGTCGTGCTTCTGCCCGCCCATGAACAGCCAGGCGGTCCAGCCATTGATGACGATGCCGACCGCCGCAACCACCATCACCGTCGTTTCCCCGACCGGTTCCGGGTCGGCAAGGCGGTTGACCGCCTCCAGCAGGATGGCGCCGACGGCGATCAGCAGGATCATGGCATTCAGCAGCGACGCCAGGATCGAGGCGTTGCCGAAGCCGTAAGTATAGCGTCCCTGCGGAATTCGCCGCCCGAGCCATACCGCTCCCCAGGCCAGGAGCAGTCCCATCACGTCGCTGAGATTGTGCCCGGCGTCGGCGATCAGGGCGGTGGAGTTGGCGATCAGCCCATAGACCGCTTCCACCACCACGAAGCCGATGTTCAGCAGCGCCCCCAGAGCGAAAGAGCGGTCGTAGCGCACCGGCCCGTGATGGTGTTGGTGGCCGGCATGGCCGTGTTCGGAATGGCCGTGATCGGAATGGTCATGCCCGGCATGATCTCGGTCGAGGTGGGTGGAACCGCCGTGGGAATGGCCGTGCGGCATGGTGGTGGGTCTCGCCATCGGATTGTGCGTCGCAGCGCACCGGACTCTGGGCGCACCGGTGTTGTTGGACAAGTGTGATATTGAGGGCGCAGCGCGCCTCTTGCACCGATCCGCCGCGGCGCCTAGCTTCGCGCGGTCACTCACAATCAACAGTGAACGAAGGAAATGGTCATGAAGGCGCGCGTCACCTGGGTGGACGGCAAGATGTTCGTCGGCGAATCCGGCAGCGGCCATGCCGTGGTGATGGATGGCGCCGTGGAAGCCGGTGGCCGCAACGCCGGCATCCGGCCGATGGAAATGCTGCTGATCGGCATGGGCGGCTGCACCTGCTTCGACGTGGTGATGATCCTGGAGAAGGGCCGCCAGCAGATCACCGATTGCGTCGCCGCCATCGAGGCGGAGCGGGCGGATACCGATCCGAAGGTCTTCACCAAGATCCACGTCCACTTCACCGTGACCGGCCGCAAGCTGGACCCGGCGAAGGTCGAGCGCGCCATCGCCCTGTCGGCGGAAAAATACTGCTCGGCCTCCATCATGCTGGGCCAGACCGCGACAATCACCCACGACTTCGAAGTGGTCGAGGCGCCGTAACAGGGTGGCTCCATAGCTTTTCAGTTGCATCCATACGCATGACTCGCGAAGGATCGGACACCCGCTCCGAACTTTCGCGATCATCGCGTGCGATCCTTCGTAATCGCTTCCCTTCTCTCGATGCTCACCTCCCCCGCTTTCGCCGGGGAGGCAAGGGGCAGCCTGTCCGACTGGGGCGGGATCGGGCTGTTGCAGATGCCGAACGCCCGGATGGCGCCCGACGGGTCGATGAGCGGCGGGCTGACCGCGCTCGGCGACCTGCACCGCCATTACACGATCTCGGCCCAGCCGCTGCCCTGGCTGGAGGTCACCGGGCGCAACAGCGCCTATCCCGGCTATTACGGGCTCAGCGAACCCGGTCTCGACCTGAAGCTTCGCCTGCGGCGGGAGGACGAGCATGGGCCGGCAATCGTGGTCGGCGGACGCGACGTCACCGGCTCGGGGCTGGACCTGCCGGGCAAGGGCCGCTTCGCCGGCGAGTACATCGCCCTGTCACGCCGCTGGTGGGATGTCGACCTGACGCTGGGCATGGGATGGGGGGCCCTGGGGGAAGCCGGCCAGTTGCGCAATCCGCTACGTTTCCTGGGCGGTCGGTTCCGCCGCGACCGCGATCCTTCCGCTTGGCCGACCACCCGCGGCCCCAAGGCATGGTTCAGCGGCGAGCGGGTGGCGCTGTTCGGCGGTGCGGAGTGGCACCTGCCGGTCGACGGTCTGAGCCTGAAACTGGAATCCGCCGGCGACCGCTTCCGCGCCCAGCGGCAGGATGAGCCGGGCTTCGATCCCGGCAGCCGCTACAGCCTCGGCCTGTCCTGGCGCCCGACCTCCTGGGCCGATCTGGGCGCAGCCTACGAGCAGGGACGCCGGCTGATGCTGCGGCTGTCGGTCCGCTTCGATCCGGCGGTGGATGCCGACAAGCCCGACCGCCCTCCCCCGACCATCGGCCCGCGTCCCTCGGCCGGATCGGCCTTGTCCGCCGATGCCATCGCCCTGGTGGCCCGCAGCCGGGGCCTTCCCGTCCGCTCTGCCCGGATCGAGGGGGAACTGGCGACCCTGTGGCTCGACCCGGCCGGGACCGGGCGGATGCCGGTGGCGCGGNGGTCGGCGATGCCGCCCGCCTGCTCGCCGACCTCGCTCCCCCCGGGGTCGAGCGGCTCCGCATCGTCACCGGCGCCGCAGGTCTCGACGCGGCGGCCGTGACCCTGCTCCGCCGCGACCTGGAACGGGCCGCAAACCATCGCGGCAGCGCCGAGGAGATCTGGCAAACCACGCAACTCGCCCCGGCGGCCGAACCGCCGCCCGACTGGCGCCCCTCCCTCGATCTCTCGACTCGGCTCGTCGCCACCTTCGATCTGGCGGAGTTGGGAACCCCATTGGCCCAACGCACCCACACGGACGTGATGCTGCGGGCGGAGCCGATGCGCGGGCTGGTGCTGGGCGGCGGGCTGCGCATCAACGCGCCAAGCGATCTGGAACTGCTGGACACCAATGCCCTGCCGGCGGCACAGCCCGTGCGCAGCGATCTGCCGCGCTACGCCGACCGTCAGCTGTCGCTCGACCATGCCTATGGGGCATGGCTCGCCCGTCCGGCGGATGGGCTGACCACCCGGCTGTCCGCCGGCCATCTGGAGGAGATGTATGCCGGCATCGGTGCCGAGGCGCTGGTGCAGCCGCTCGCCGCCCGCTGGGCGCTGGGCCTCGACCTCAACCATGTGTGGAAGCGGCGGCCGGACAGCCTCCTCGGCTTCGACCGCACCGATGCCCGCGGCACCGGCCATGCCAGCGTCTATTGGGAATCGCTGGGGGCCGACACCACGACCGCGCTTCGGCTCGGCCGTTATCTCGGCGGCGACTGGGGCGGCACGGTGGAGGTGATGCGCCGCTTCGACGGCGGCATCGGCCTGACCGCCCATGCCACCTGGACCGAAGGGCCGGACGGGGCGCAAAGCCGGTTCGGCGGGAGGATGGACTGGGGACTGGCTCTGGTGGTGCCTATCGCCGCATCGGGCTGGCTGCCGGTCGGCGGCACGGTGGAGACGGCGGTGCGTACGCTGGGCCGCGATGCCGGACAGCGTCTGCAACAGCCGCTGCCGCTCTACGATCTCCGTGTGCCGGGAGGCGTCGGCCGCCTCACCGGCACATGGTCGCGGCTGCTCGACTGAATCAACGGATCGGCTTGCTGCCCGGCGTGACGACGGGAGCGGTGGCCGGCGCCCTGGCCGGCGTCGTCGAGGAGTTGCGCGGGTCGAGCACCACCGTCGTCCACTGCCCCTGCGGGGTCATGGCGTTGGCGACATAGCGGTCGCCTTCCTTGCGGAAGTCGCGCACCGAGACATAGCCGGCGGCGCTGAGCTGGTTCAGCAGCGTCGTCTGTTGCAGCTCGATCGGCTTCTGCCCCCGGCCGCGGCGCCCGGCTAGATCGGAGGAGGGGCCTCCAGCGGAGCCGGTCATACCGGACAGATCGCTGCCGGTGCTGCCGGAATAGTTCTGGCTGGAATAGGTGGAATAGCCTTGCGAATAGGTCTGCTGCGCCATCGCCGCCGGAACCATCGCGACTGAGGCGGCCATCGCCGCCAGGATCAATCCGGTCTTCATCGGGTCCTCGCTCGTTGTCGTCCCCCATGGCCGGCGGATGCCGGACCTCTCAGGAAACGGAAACGCGCAGACAGCCCCATTGTTGCATAAATGCCAGTCCGCACCAGCCCTGCGGCGCTCCGATACTCCGGCCGATCGGGAACAGGGAACATCGCGCCCACGGCGTTGTTCTGATCTTCGAATGCCGCCGCACCGGCTGTGCTTACCGTCACCCCGCCCCGACTTGCATGCCCAAGCAGAGGCCAGGAGATGGAGACGACGGGACGGCGGATGCGGCCACGACTTGTCTCATGCGTGACGCCGGCAGTCCTTGGTGACTATTCGGCCGAGCGAGGGAGGGTATGATGCTCTATTGGGCTCTCGTTTTCTTCGTCATCGCGCTGATCGCCGGCGCGCTCGGGTTCGGTGGAATTGCGTCGGCCAGCTCCGGCATCGCGCAGATCCTGTTCTTCCTGTTCCTGGTCCTGTTCGCCATCAGCCTGATCATGGGTCTGGTCCGGCGACGCTAGGCAGGCCGCCAAACCGGCCGGCCTACGGTTCCGGCGGGACGGAACCTCCTTCGGGCCGGCCGGTTGATCGCAGTGTCTCCTGAGGCTGCAAGGCTCTCTCTCCTCCAGAGATGCCGTCGGTGCCGGTATGCCCTGACGGCGTCTCTATCGTCCCCGCCTCCGGCGGCGTCCGTACGGGCGCCGCCGTTCTTTTTGGCTGCGGTCTTCCGTCCGCAGCGGAAAGCAACGGACAGACATGGAAACGGGGCGCCCGGCAACCGGGCGCCCCGCGGAAATCAACACTTGTCGGTGCTCGGCGAACACGCGCCCGCTACGGTCAGGCGTCGGGCAATCAGGCGTCGGTGGCGTCCGACGGGCTTTCCCCTTCCATCAGCAGGCGGAGGGCACGGCGGCCGCGCGACAGGCGCGACTTCACCGTACCGATGGAAATGCCCAGGATGTCGGCCGCCTCGTTGTAGGAAATCCCTTCCAGCCCGATCAGCAGAACCACCTCGCGCTGCTCGTTCGGCAGCAGGGCCAGCGCCCGGCGGAGATCGCGCAGTTCCATCCGCACGAACTGCGATCCGGGAGCGGCACCGATGGCGGCCTGCGCCTCGGCGTCGATATCGACGACCGGCTGGCGGCGGCGCACACCGTTGATGTGCAGGTTGCGCAGGATGGTGAACAGCCAGGCCCGCAGGTTGGTGCCGGGGCGCCACAGATGCAGGCGCGACAGGGCGCGCTCAAGACATTCCTGCACCAGATCGTCGGCCAGGGTGGCGTCCCGCACCATTGCACGGGCGAAGCGGCGCAGGCGTGGGATTTCCTCTTCGATCTGGCGGATCACCGCCGGGTCGGGCGGTGCGTTGGGATCGGGGCGGAAGTCGTCCTCCGCAGCGGCCTGGACAACCGTGTCGGCGGCGTCGGCAAGATCGGCATCGCTATCGACATCGGCCGGGGCTTCGTCGATTTCGGTGCTGGCTTCGGCCATCTTGGCCTCCGCATGGGCAGTCAAATGGGTCTCCATCCCGGCATCGGCGGTGTCTTGGTCAAGATACGTCGGCAGGCGGTCCGAACGGGTCCGGCCAACGGCCTCGGCGCCGAAGGGCACCGGCTCGACCGGGATGCGCTGTCGGTGGCTCAAGGTGGTCGCGACGTGGTTCGCCATCGGTGAAACGATGCCTCCTTCAATGCCGTTCGCCACGGCGGCTCTCCGCGTCTTGGTGCGGATGGCTTTGCCGGGGCCTCCGGCGCGACGGCCCCGGACAATGGAGAGTCTCCGTCGTCCGGGGCCGTCGAATTCGCAGCCGATTATCTGGCCCGATCCGTACTTAATGAGCGCACAAAGGAGCTGCCAGTTGGGAAAAAGGCTAAGGGGTCATACAATGGAGACAATTAACCCCTAGAGTACCCCTGCTATTCCACACCAATCACCGTTCGGGCATTGGCTTAAAACATGGTCGTTCGTTATTTCTCCAACTCGATTGGAGGACGCATGACCAACGCGAAAAGAAAAAGACCGACCGACACCAGTCGATCGGCCTATGTATTTTTTATTGGCGGCGCTGCATCAACCTCTTACGGTGATGTAATCTCCGGCAGCCAGCCTTCCGTTTCGGCTTATGCCGCTATGCCTGGCACCCGGCCAGTTGGGTGCGGCGGCGTCCTCCCTGAAAACTCTGCTTCCGACCTTTTGATGGTCTCCAAAAGCTCGAAGAAAATCATACAGGGGGGTCCGGTGGAAGACCACACGAACCTTTGCGGTACACCGTCCGCGTTTCACGCCCAATCAACCTCGCAGGGCAATGCCAAGCGGCGAACCCGCGGTGCGCGCATGTCGGCGTTTGCCGCGGCGGCACTCCTGCCCTGCCTGCTGGCATCGGCACCGGCCAGCGCCGGCATTGCAGAGAAAACCGTCGCCGCTCTGGAGGCGTTGGCCAACAAGGGCAGCGCCCGCGCCCAGTATGAACTGGCACAGCATTACGAACGTGCCGACGGGGTGAAGGCCGATCCGCGGCTGGCCTTATCCCTCTATTGCCGGGCTGCCCGCCAGGATTACTCCGACGCCGCGCTGATGGCCGGGCGCATGCACATGGCCGGCCTGGGCGGCGTGTCGAAGGATGCCGACCTCGGCCGTGCCTGGCTGCGCAAGGCCGCAGCTTTGGGCAACGAGCAGGCGGAGCGTCTGGTCGGCAGCGCCGGGGGAACGGTGAAGACGCCGGACCGCTGCGAGCCGCCCAACCTGCGCTGGGGCATCATCCGCAAGCCGCCGGCGGAAATCCGCGCGATGGTTCAGAAGATGGCGCCGACCTACGGCCTCGATCCCGATCTGGTGCTCGCCGTCATCGCGGTGGAATCCGGCTATCGGGTCGATGTCGTCTCGAACAAGAACGCCCAGGGGCTGATGCAGCTGATCCCGGAGACGGCGGAGCGCTTCGGCGTGTCCGACCCCTTCAACGCGGAACAGAATATGCGCGGCGGCATGAAGTACCTGCGCTGGCTGCTGGCCTACTTCAACGGCAACGTCGCCTATGCGCTGGCGGGCTACAACGCCGGCGAAGGCGCCGTGCTGCAATACAAGGGCATTCCGCCCTACCGCGAGACCCAGGATTACGTGACCAAGATCCGCGGGATCTACGCACAGACCTATCATCCGTTCAACCGTGACATCGTGCAGTCGGCCGGCCTCGTCAGCAGTGCGCGAGAGGAAGTGGCCGAACTGTCGCTTTCGACCAAGGCGCGTAGCGGCGGAAAACGATGAGAACGGAAGATTGCGACTCGGAAAAATGCGACTCGAGCGACTCGGGCGGCGCTTGGTTAACACTTTGGTTATAAACTGACGATTACCCTCGGGGAACGACGGATTTCGCAAGCGTTGGCGCCTTTCGGGACGCCTTCCCGCGTCACCCGCCAGCGTCTCACCCGCAACGTTTCATCCGAACGTTTCCCGAGGACCTGCCCGATGCCCATGGCCGCCGACGTCGACACCATCGAACGCACCTCCATCGTCGCCTACACGCTGCTGAACGAGCTTCATGAAGTCCTGGCCCTGCCCAAGGCTCCGGACGACGTCACGCTGGGCATCCTGATGGGCATGGCCATGTTCCTCGACGACAAGGTTGGCCCGATGCGCGCCAAGCGCCTGATGGCCGAGGCGCCGACCATCGTGCTGAAGACGGATGCCCACGTCACCACCGACCAGACCCAGCGGATCATGCCGGTCCTGCGCGCCTTCGGCGATCACCTGAAGGAACTGCGCATGAAGGTGGAACGCCCGGTCACCGGCACCGTCGGCTGACCGCGGCAAACTCCCCGGTTGTTTCTTCGACAGCGTGGACCCGGCGCCCAACTCGGCGCCGGGTCCGTTGCGTTCATGGATTGTCAGGCTGCTTGACCATCGGGTGAAATGGGCGGAAGCTTCGCGCCCATGGACTGGTTCACTGGGATCAGCATCGTCGCCATCGCGGCCGGCGTGACCATCAGCCTCGTCGTGCTGGTGGCCGTCGGATCGATCCGCCGCAGCCAGAACGAGGCGGCGGCCCGTCAGTCCCAGCAAATCCGCAAGCTGACGGAGACGGTGGCGACGCTGTCCCAGCAGCAGGAGGCGGCGCAGACCCGCATCCAACAATTGACCGACGCCAACCGCAAGCTGTCCGACGAGCTGTCGGCGCTGGGCGAGCGGCTGAGCGATGCCGACACGGTCCAGCGCGTGGCCGGCACGGCGAGGCTTCTCCATTGACCGCAACCACCCGTCCCGACACCGCACATGCGGATGCCGACCCAACCGATGCTGCCCCGCCCGATGGCGCCATTCCTGATGCCGATCGCGAACGCGACCGCTGGTCCGCCAGCGCCGACGCCTGGGACCGCTGGGCCGATCCGATGGCCGATCTGGCCGACAAGCTGAACCGCCCGCTGCTCGACGCGGCGGGGCTGGTCGAGGGTCACCGCCTGCTCGACCTTGCATCAGGCGCGGGGGAGCCCGCCTTGAGTGCCGCGCGCCGGGCCGGTGCGGACGGGCTGGTGGTCGGAAGCGATCTGGTCCCCGGCATGATGGCCGGCGCCGTCCGCCGCGCCCGGAGCGTGGAGGGGCCGGCCCCCGCCTTCACCGCCGCCGACATGACCGCCCTGCCCTTCGCCGACGCCGCTTTCGACGGGATAACCTGCCGCTTCGGCATCATGTTCGTGCCGGCGGTGGAAACCGCCCTGCGCGAGGTGCGGCGTGTCCTGCGTCCCGGCGGGAGAGCCGCCTTCATGGTGTGGGGATCGCGCGCCGGGAACGGCTTGTTCGCGGAGATCGGCGACGCGGTGGCCGACCATCTCGGCGAGGATGGCAGCCTGGATCCGCTGTTCCGCTTCGCGGCACCGGGGCTGCTGTCCGACCTGATGCGCATCGCCGGCTTTGCGGAGACATCGGAAGCCGACCTGACCCCGGTCCGCAAGGCGCCGGCCGGCCAGCCCTTCTGGCATGCCGCCCTCGACATGAGTTTCGGCCACCGGCTCGGTAGATTGACTGCGGAACAGCGAAAGGCGCTGGAGGCCGACATCGCCCGGCGGTTCGACGCCAGGGCGGTGGACGGCATCGTGCCGGTGCCGTCGCATGCCCGGATCGTGGTCGGGGTGGCGGGTTAGCGCCACCCCCTCCCGTCAGTAATCCTTCTCGTACACCACACCGAACTTCGTCTCGGAATTGGCGCCGACGGATGCCGTGCCCTTGAGGTTCTTGGTGATGTCGACCTCGACCTTCGCCCGGCTCTGGTTGGCGCCGATTCCCTGCTCGACGCCGACATAGACGCGGTCGCTGACATAGCGGCCGGCCTGCACCGCCCCGCCCTTGCCGTTCTCGCCCTGGGTGAAGTCCAGCCGGTCGACACCCAGGCTGCGGCGCACCGTGTCCAGGATGCCGCCGCCGCCTCCGCCGACACCGGCCAGCGCCGCCGCGGACTGGGCAAGCTGCACCGCCTCCGCCGCGCTCAGGTCGCCCACCGACTTACCGAACAGGACGCCGGCCAGCACCTCGTCCTGCGGTAGTCCCTGGGGTGAGGTCAGCTCGATCTTCGGCTGGCGGGCGGTGCCGCTGACCACCACGTCGGCGGTGATGCCGTTGGCGGTCGCCTCGGCCAGCAGGTCAAGCCGCGGGTCGATGGGCTGGGTGCCGTCGAAGTCGAAGATGCCGCGCTTGAACTCGAAATTCTTGGCCAGCAGGTTCAGGCTGCCTTTCAGGATGTTGAAACGGCCGGTCACCTCCGGCGCCGCAGCCGTTCCCTTGACGCGCAAATTGCCGGCAAGCTCCGCATCCAGCCCACGGCCGCGGACGAAGATCTGGTTCGGCGCGTTCACCGTCATGTCCAGTGCCAGGACGAAGGTTGTCGCGGCCGGCGGGGTCTCGGCCGGCTGCGGCACGCGGCGGGTGCCGCCGGCGGTGGACACCTGCGTCGTCCCGCGGGCGCGACGGCCCTTGCCGACCTCCGTCACCTTCAGATCGACGACGTTTGCCGGCATGCGGTCGGGCACCTGGATCTCGGCGCGGCGGATATCCACCGGCCCAGCCAGCCGGGCGTTGGCGAAGCCGCCGGTCAGGGTCAGGTTCGCCCCGATCTCCGCCGTCACCAGATCGATCTCGACCAGCCGCGCGTTGTCGGCCTGGAGGGCGATATCCAGCTGCCGGTCGGCAGGGGCGCCCGGACGGATGACGCCGCTGGCGCTGATCGCACCGCCGTTGCGCGTCCGGCCGCGGAAGCTCTGGATGGTGAAGACATCGCCGTCGCCGGCCAGCCGTGCCTCGATGTTGGTGATCACCGCACCCGACGCCCGGTTCTCATAGCGCCCGTTCGCCAACACCACAGACCCGCCGAGCGCCGGCTTGCCCACCGTCCCGCCGGCGCGCACGTCGAGCCGCAGCGATCCACGAGCCCGGTCGCCGGAGGCGGCGAGCAGGTCGTTCGCCAGCGACAGATCCACCGTGCCGTTCACCGCCGCCTCAAGCGCGCCGTTGGGCGGCACGCTGACGGCATAGCTGTCGGGGTTCATCACCAGCGGAAGCGCAGCGCTGGCGGTCAGCGTACCGGCATTCTTCGGCATGGCGATCCGGCCGTTCAGCGACAGCCGGCGGTCGCGCCATTGCGCGTCCAGCGTCGCGTCGATGCCCGGAAGCCCGGCCTGCGTCGTCTGCTGCACCTTCAAGCCGCTGACCCGCAGGGTGGCGTCGGCGCGCGGGTTGCGCAGCGTACCGCCCAACGACGCCCGCGCGTTGGCGACACCGTCCAGCGCCAGCGTCGGGCTGGCCAGCTTCGCCAGGGCCAGCGGCAGGCGGTCGATGGTCAGCTCGCCGCTCAGCCGGTCGCCGTTCAGGCCGAGGTCGGCGGCCAGCCGGGCATTGCCGGACGACAGCCGCAGTTCCTTCACCTCATACCGGCGGTCGGCCAGCAGGATGGTCGCCGGGGCGGTGGTCCGCAGATCCTCCCCGGCATAGCGCGCCTGCAGGCGGTCGAGCCGGATGCGCGTCACCTGCCCTTCCTGCGTCAAATTGCCGGCAAGGTCCAGCGCGACCGGCTGGGCGCCCGCTCCGGCGGCAGTGGCCTGGAAGCCGGCCTTCGCCAGCGACCCATCGACCGAGGCCGTGACGCTGCGCAACTCGGTGCCGGCAGCGTTGCCGTCGGTCATCTCCACCCGCGTCTTGCCGCTGGGAGTGCCGAGAGCATCGGCAACATCGGCCTTGGCCGTCAGACGGCGGGCGGTGAGCAGCGGTCCGCCTCCCCCCTCCCCTTGCCCCTCGACCCGCAGGTCGCTGGCGTCGGCGGTCAGGTTGGCCGCCTGCTTGCCGCCCTTGCCGTCGAGCGCCAGGGTGAAGCTCGCCCCGCCGCCCAGCGGCATCCCCGCCAACGCCGACAGGCCGTTCAGGTTGGGCAGCTTGCCCTCCAGCCGCCCGGTGGCGAGCAGCGTGTCGAGCGCCACCTGGGCCTGTCCGGTGATGCGGTTGGCCCCGTTGGCGACGGTCAGCCCGTCAAGCCGCAGCGTCTGTTCTCGCAGCGCATAGCGCCCGTCCACCGACAGCGGCGTCTTGTCCAGGTTGGTCCGCGCCGAGACCGTGCCGTTCGGCGTCGCCGGCAGGCCGGCGGCGGTCGCCTTGACCTCCGTGGCGCCCAGCCGTCGGCCCTGCACCACGAGGTCGCGGGCATTCAGCGTCGCCTGTGCCTCAATGGCGTCGAGCGGGCCGCGGGCGGTCGCCTCCAGCGTCGCCGCCCCCTCCATCGGTGTGCCGAGCGCGCCGCCCAGCGGCTCCAGCTTCGCCACGGTCAGAGTGGTGCGGGCATCGACCTTGTTGTCGGCCAGCGCCGCGTTGCCGGTCAGCTTGCCGTTGCGGCCATCGACCGTCAGGTCGGTCAAGCGCATGGCGCCGTCCGGCTCCATCCTGGCGGCCAGCTTCAGCGTCGCCTTGTCGCCCAGTACCGCATCGGCAGGTGTGCCGGTGGACAGCCGGTCGAGGCTGCCGGTCAGATCGGCGGTCAGCGTGCCGTCGGCACCGCGTTTCACCGGCCCCGCCAGTGCCACGGCACCGGCCAGCGGCCGGCCGGCGAGGCCCGACAGCGGGGCGAGGTCGTCGGCGTTCGCGCTCAGCGTCAGGTCGACCGTCTGGCCCCAGCCGCCGACGGTGCCCTTCGCCTCGGCCCGTGCCGCGGCGGCGGTCAGCGCCAGTGTCTCCAGGCCGATCCGGCCGCTGCCGGTGTCGATCTGCGCCTTGGCGGCGAGATTCGTCTCCGGTCCGGTCAGGTGGGACAGCGCCGGATCGTCGGCAGCGAGGTCGCGCAAGGTGGCGTTCACCGCGACGTTCAGCGCGCTCATTGTCCCTTCGGCGGACCCTTCCACCACGCCCTCGCGCCAGGACAGCGGCACCAGCGGATGGAGCGTGGAATCCGGCCCGGCCTGCAAGGTCCAGCGCAGGGTCAGGCTCTTGTAATCGGCGGCGACATCGCCGTTCACCGTCGCGTTCGCCGCGGCAACGGTCAGCGCCAGCGGACGCAGGCTGATGGCCCCCGACGGCGCCCGCAGGACAGTCGCGTTCAGCGTCGGGTTGGGGCCGATCAGCGGCACCACCGTATCGCCGGCCAGACCGGCGATCAGCGGCGCGAAGTTGCCGCCGGCCGCCAGCGTCAGCGCATGCCCCTCCGGCCCCTTCTTGATGGTGGCGTCGGCGTTCAGCGTGCCGGAGGGCGATGCCGCCTCGCCGGCCATGGCGGTCAGCTTGCCGGTCCAGTCGTCCAGCGTGCCGTCGCCCTTCAGCGCCAGTTCGATCGGCGGCAGGCCGGGAATCGACAGCGCGCGGGCCATGACGCCGCCCGCGGGTTCGGATGCATCGACCGACAGGTTCAGCGTGTTCTTGCCGGGATCGAAGATGGCGAGCAGATCGGCCTTGCCCGGCTTGTCGTCGATGCGCGCCACCGACAGGTTGGTGTTCAGCGCCCCACCGCTATGCTCCAGCGCCAGGGCGCCGGCAATGCGCAGCACAGCCGGCTCACCGAGCAGAGCCGGTGCCAGCTCCAGCCGCTCCACCACCAGCTTCTTCAGATCGATGTCGACCGGCAGGCTGGGCAGCAGCGGAGCGTTGGGATCGGAGGGGGCGGCCGGCTGGGTGCTGACCGGTGCGCGGGTCACCACGACGGACGCCGCCTCCAGCGCGTCGATCCTGGCGCTGCGCAGGAACAGGGCGGACGGCGACATCACCACATGCAGCCGGTCGATGGTCAGCCAGACGCCCTGGCTGTCGGCCAGCGTGACGGTCGCAATGGTGAAGTCGGTGGGGATGCTGCCTTCGATGGCGCCCAGCTTCAGGTGCATGTCCGGCGACTCGACGGCACCCTCGATCTTCTCGACCAGCCAGTCGCGGGCGGTATCGCCGGCGAACAGCGAGAAGGCCCGAGCGGGCTGCGGACCGGCCAGCAGGCCGGCAAGGATCGTCAGACCGACCAGGAATAAGCGAACCGCCGTCACACCATGCCCTTTCACCAGCACCATCTTTGTCTCAACCGCAATAAACGGTCATCGTCCCAAAGGATTGGGACGAAAATGCGCCATCAGAACGCCTGACCCAGGCTGAGATACAGCTGCCAGCGCGAATCGCCGCTGGCGGGATTGAGCGGAACGCCGACATCGACGCGCAGCGGGCCGAAGTCGGTGTAGTAACGCAGCCCCAGCCCGGCACCGACGCGCAACGGCTCGCTGAAGTCCGGATAGGCCTTGTCATAGACGGTGCCGGCATCGACGAAGGGCACCACGCCGATGCTCTCCGTCACCTTGATGCGCAGCTCCGCCCCGATCTCGAACAGCGACCGGCCGCCGACCGGATCGTCGTAGCGGTCGCGCGGCCCCGCCTTCTGGAAACCGTAGCCGCGCACCGACCCGCCGCCGCCGGCATAGAAGCGGTGATCTGGCGGAATGTCGCTCAGCGACGTGCCGAGGATGCTGCCCAAGCCGATCCGACCCGCGGCGACATAGCGCCCGTCCTTGCCGAGATCGTAATAGGTGGAGCCGTTCAGCAGTATCGAGGTGAAGGGCGACTTGGTGTCGCCACCCACCGGGAACCAGGGCGTCACCTGCAACGACGCCCGCTGGCCGGAGGTCGGGTTCAGCAGATTGTCGGTGCCGTTCCAGGCCGCCCCCAGCGGCACGCCGATGAAGGAGGTCTGATAGGTGGTGTCCTCCGTCCGCACCCGGCCGCGCTCGCCGGTCACGCCATAGCTGACGGTCAGCTGGTCGGTCAAAGGCCGCTCCAGCTTCACCGTCAGTTCGGACGCGACGCGGCTGTAGGCCGGCGGCTGGTCGTTCACCACGGCGAAATTGACCAGCAGCGACTGCTTCACCGCCAGGAAGTCGGGCTTGCGGAAATTGACGCTGAAGCGCAGGTCCGGCAGGTCGTTGCCTTTGCTCGATGTACCGCCGCTTGAGCCGGCGACGCGTCCGACATCGACGCCGACGCGCAGTTGCTCGGCGCCGCCGAACAGGTTGCGGTGGCCCCAATAGGCGTTGGCGCCCACCCCGTCCTGGGTCGAATAGGTGACGCCGCCGCCGATGAAGCGGCGCTTGCGCTCGCCGACCGAAACGATGACCGGCGTCACGCCGTCCGGCCCCGGCTCGTCCGCCATCCGCACGCGGACGGTATCGAAGACCTGAAGGGCGGCGATGTCCTGGCGCGCCCGGTCGGTGGCGCCCGGGTCGTAGACCTGCCCCTCCTTCCAGGCGAGACGCCCGCGCACCAGATTCTCGTCGACCTGCTCCAGCCCTTCGATGCGGGTGGCGCCATAGCGGGTGAGCGGGCCGGGATCGACAGTGTAGGTGACATCCATCGTGCGGTCGGAATGATCGACCACCACCTCGCGGCCGGGCACCTTGGCGAAGGCGTAGCCGCGCTTGCTCAGCCGGCCGACCAGTTCCGATTCGGCGTCCAGCACCTTCTGGGCGATTGCGGGGGCACCGGCGACGAGGCCGAGATCGTCGGTGGCGACCTCCTTCGGCAGGATAGAGCTGCTAGCGGAACTGGAAACACCGCGCACCGTCACCGTCTTTATGTGATAGAGCGGCCCCGGCGTCACCGCGACCGTCACCTTGACCGGGGGAGCCTGCCCGCCCGCAGGAAGGGTGCCTGCCGCCGCCGGATCGTCGATGCGGATGTCCAGCTTCGCGTCGTAATAGCCGGCGGAGCGCAGCGCCGTCTGCAAACGGTCGCGGTCGCTGTCGGCCCGCCGTTCCAGCCCGATCAGCGAGGGTGGATGGTCGTCCTTCAGCTCCACCAGGGTCGAGGCGTCGCGCAGCGTGCCGCGCAGCCCCTCATCCTCGACGCCGGTGATCTCCACCTCATAGGAGATGCCGGCCGGCCTGACCTCCTCGTCCGGTGGTGCGGCGTCCGGCGGGGCACCCTCCGACGGCGCCGCGGGCACGGCGCCGGGGATGCTGTCGGGCGGCGAATCCTGGGCATAGCCAGCGTCGGCCGGCCCCAGCATCAGCAGGGCGGCGACCATCGGTACGGCGATCGGAGCCTTGAGCGGAGCGGCTGCAATCCTCGTTGCAACGGCGGCGCGGCGGCGGGAAGCGGAAGCGAAGCGGATCATCGTCCCCAATGTAGGGCCCATTGACGCATGGCTCCATCCCGGAAATTCGCTCTAGCCCAAAGGGCACGGCGCTTGCGTTTTTGCCCGGGATCCATATATTGCGCCGCAACAGTTTCCCCGACATCGCCCACCGATTTCTTTCGGCGGGCCTTTTTGTTGTTTGTGGCATGACGCTGCTGCGTGTCGGGGGTGCCCTTGCGAGACCGAAGGCTCCATGAATCTCCGTAACGTCGCTATCATCGCCCACGTCGACCACGGCAAGACCACGCTGGTCGACCAGCTCCTCAAGCAGGCCGGCTCGTTCCGCGAGAACCAGCAGGTCGCCGAACGCGCCATGGACTCCAACGACCTGGAGCGCGAGCGCGGCATCACCATTCTGGCCAAGTGCACGTCCGTTCTGTGGAACGACCTGCGCATCAACATCGTCGACACCCCGGGCCACGCCGATTTCGGCGGCGAGGTGGAGCGCATCCTCTCCATGGTCGACGGCGTCGTCCTGCTCTGCGACGCGGCCGAAGGCCCGCTGCCGCAGACCAAGTTCGTGCTGGGCAAGGCCCTGAAGCTTGGCCTGCGCCCCATCGTCGTCATCAACAAGGTGGACCGCCCCGACGGCCGTCCGCACGAGGTGCATGACGAGGTGTTCGACCTGTTCGCCTCGCTCGACGCCTCGAACGAGCAGCTGGACTTCCCGACCCTGTTCGCCTCGGGCCGCAACGGCTGGGCGACCACGGACCTGGAGAATGGCGCCCGCGAGACGCTGACCCCGCTGTTCGAACTGATCCGCGACCATGTCCCGGCCCCCAAGGTCGAGGAAGACCTGCCCTTCAGCATGCTGGCGACCACGCTGGAAGCGAACCCGTATCTGGGCCGCATCCTGACCGGCCGCATCCTGACCGGTTCGGTCAAGGTCAACATGGCCGTCAAGTCGATGAGCCGCGACGGCAAGCTGATCGAGAACGCCCGCATCAGCAAGGTGCTGGCCTTCCGCGGCCTGGAGCGCGTTCCGGTGGACGAGGCGCATGCCGGCGACATCATCGCTCTGGCCGGCCTGACCAACACCACGGTTGCCGACACCATCTGCGCGCCCGAAGTGGCCGAAGCGATCCACGCCCAGCCGATCGACCCGCCGACCCTGGCGATGACCTTCTCGGTCAACGACAGCCCGCTGGCCGGCCGCGAGGGTGACAAGGTCACCAGCCGCATGATCCGCGACCGCCTGTTCCGCGAAGCCGAAGGCAACGTGGCGCTGCGCATCTCCGACACCGAGGGCGGCGATGCCTTCGAGGTGGCCGGCCGCGGCGAATTGCAACTGGGCATCCTGATCGAGACGATGCGCCGCGAGGGCTACGAGCTGGCGATCAGCCGTCCGCGCGTGCTGTTCAAGACCGATCCGCTGAACGGCCAGCGCCTGGAGCCGATCGAGGAAGTCGTCGTCGACGTCGACGAGGAGTTCTCGGGCACCGTCGTTCAGAAGATGTCGGAGCGCAAGGCCGACCTGATCGAGATGCGTCCGTCCGGCGGCAACAAGACCCGCATCGTCTTCCATGCGCCGTCGCGCGGCCTGATCGGCTATCAGGGCGAGTTCCTGACCGACACCCGCGGCACCGGCATCATGAACCGCCTGTTCCACGGCTACGCCCCGTTCAAGGGCGCCATTGCCGCCCGCCGCACGGGCGTCCTGATCTCCAACAGCGACGGCACCGCGGTGGCTTACGCCCTGTGGAACCTGGAAGATCGCGGTCCGATGCTGATCGATCCGGGCGTGCTGGTCTATCAGGGCATGATCATCGGCGAGCACACCCGCGGCAACGACCTTGAGGTCAATGTCATCAAGGGCAAGCAGCTGACGAACATCCGCACCACCAGCAAGGACGAGGCTGTCCGCCTGACCCCGCCGATCCAGATGACCCTGGAAAAGGCGCTGTCCTACATCTCCGACGACGAGCTGGTGGAAGTGACGCCGAAGTCGATCCGCCTGCGCAAGCGCTACCTCGATCCGAACGAGCGCAAGCGTCACTCGCGGGCCGCCGAAGCCAGCTGATAACCGTTCGCATATAGGGTAGAGTACCGGCGGCGCTTGCCCCCTGACAGGGAGCAGGCGCCGCCTTCTTTTTGCATACTGCTAGGATGTTTCCGCATGGCGATGGCGACCGACGCGAAGTCCCCCGGCTCCCCGTCCTTCTCTCCCCGCCAGCTGTGGGCACGAATCGGCCCGACCGGGCTGTTCGCCCTGATCCTCGCGCTGCTGATCGCCCTGCCGATCCTTGCCGTCTTCGTCCAGTCCGCCGGGGTCTCCACCGATCTGTGGGGGCACATGGCACGGACGGTGCTTCCCGGCTATATCCTCAACACGGTGATCCTGCTCGGCATCGTCGGCGTCGTCACGCTGGTGACCGGCGTCGCCTGCGCCTGGACCGTCACCATGCACGACTTCCGCGGTCGCGGCGTCCTGCAATGGCTGCTGCTGCTGCCACTGGCCATGCCGGCCTATGTGCTGGCCTACACCTACACCGACTTCCTGCAATTCGCCGGCCCCCTGCAATCCTTCCTGCGCACCACCTTCGGCTGGCGGCGCGGCGACTATTGGTTCCCGGACATCCACACCGCCTGGGGCGCCGGGCTGGTGCTGTCGTCGGTGCTGTACCCCTATGTCTATGTGCTGACCCGCGCCGCCTTCCTCGAACAGTCGGTCTGCGTGCTGGAGGCCAGCCGGACGCTGGGATGCTCCGCCTTCGGCGCCTTCCGCCGCGTGGCACTGCCGCTCGCCCGGCCGGCGCTGGTGGCCGGCGTCGGCTATGCGCTGATGGAGACGCTGGCCGACTTCGGCGCGGTCCGCTATTTCGGCATCGACACCTTCACCGTCGGCATCTACCGGACATGGTTCGCGTTGGGCGATCCGGCGGCGGCGGCACAGCTTGCCGCCGTGTTGCTGCTGGTGGTGCTGGCGCTGGTCGGGCTGGAGCGGCTGTCGCGCGGAAAGATGCGCTTCCACCAGACCACCGGCCGCTACCGCGCCCTGCCCGCCCCGCGCCTGTCGGCCCGCGGCACCGTGATTGCCTGGATCGTCTGCCTGACGCCGGTGCTGTTCGGCTTCCTGCTGCCGGGTGCCGTGCTGATCCGCATGATCCTGCGCGGCGGCACCGAGCTGACGCTCGCCCGATTCACCGACCTGACGGTGAACACCTTCATCCTGGGCGCCAGCGGCGCGGTTCTGGTCGTCGCGGTGGCGCTGATGGTGATCCACGGCGTGCGCCATGACCGCAGCGGCTTCGCCACCGGGGCAGCACGGCTCGCCTCGCTCGGCTATGCCACGCCGGGGACGGTGATCGCCGTCGGCATCCTCATTACCGTCGGGCTGACGCGCGACTGGACCGGCTGGCCGATGGGCGCGATCCTCGGCACCACCATCGCCGGCATCCTCTACGGCTATTTGATCCGCTTCTTCGTCGTTGCCTATGGGCCGCTGGAGTCGGGCTTCGCCAAGATCGGCCCTAATCTGGAAGGAGCGGCACGCTCCCTCGGCCACACGCCGTTGCAGGTGCTGCGCCGGGTCCATCTGCCGCTGCTGCGCCCCAGCCTGCTCAGCGCCGCCATGCTGGTCTTCGTCGACATCACGAAGGAGCTGCCGGCGACGATGATCCTGCGGCCCTTCAACTTCGACACGCTGGCGATCGAGGCCTTCCGCATGGCCTCCACCGAGCGGCTGGACGACGCCGCCCTGCCCGCCCTGGTGATCGTTCTGGTCGGCCTCGCCCCGGTCATCTATCTCAGCCGCACCATCGCGGCGTCGCGGCCGGGGCACCGCGACTGACCGTCAGACTTCGGTGCGGCTTTCCACCCGCTCGTCGTGCCGGGGCTCCGCCGCCGGCATGCCCGCCCGGCACGCCCGCTGCTTTTCGCGTTCCTTCCAGCGGCGGAAGGACTGCTCGTTCCACCAGCCGCCCAGCCGCCCGCCGATATCGATGAGGCGCTGATAGAGCGGCCGGCGCCGGCTGGTCACGCGGGCCGGCTCCAGCGCCAGTCCAACGGAAGTGATGATGCTGTCCTCCATATCGCGCACGATCAGCTCGACACCGCCCATGCGCACCCGGTCGCCCAGCTCGCAGGAGCCGCCGAACTCGTTGCGCAGCAGGTCGCTCAGCGTCAGCCGGGCGTTCGACATCGACAGCGGCAGCCCGTACATCTCGGCGATCTGCTCCACCGTCGCGTCGGGGCTCAGCACCAGATCGCCGTAGAACTCCCGGTCGTTCTGGTCGAGCGCCCGGCTGCCGCCATAGAGCCTGTCGATCAGGGTCAGCCGGTGCTGCGGCGTGAACAGATAGACATGGTCGCCGGGCTGCAACGGCTTCGCCTTGTGCAGCGGCACCACCGCGCCCGAGCGGATGACCAGCGACGGCTTGGCCCAGCGCGGCATGCGCTGCCCCCTGGCCGCCGGGCTCTTGGCGTGGACGGTGTAGGCGACCAGCTCCTGGTCGGCGTTGCCGGGAAGCTCCAGCTCCACGCGCTCCACCGGGCCGCGGCGCGGCGGCACGATCAGTTCCAGCGCCCGCGCCATCGTGCCGATGGTCGAGCCCTGCACCAGAAGCGACACCACCACGACGATGAAGGCGGTGTTGAAGATCAGCTGTCCGTTCTCCAGCCCGCCCAGCACCGGCACCAGCGCCAGCAGAAGCGACACCGCCCCGCGCAAGCCCACCCAGGCGATGAAGCTGGTCTCCCGCACTGAGAAGCGGAAGGGCAGCAGGCACATCCACACCGCGGCGGGGCGGGCAACGACGATCAGGACGAAGGCCACACCCAGCGCCGGCAGGATCATCCCGGCGAATTCCCGCGGCGTGGCGAGCAGCCCCAGCATCACAAACATGACGATCTGGCTGAGCCAGGTCAGCCCGGCATGGAAGCGCCGCAGTTCCAGCGCCCCGCGCAGCTTGACGTTGCCGGCATAGAGCCCGGCGGCATAGACGGCGAGATAGCCGCTGCCGCCCATGACGTTGGTGACGGCGAAGATAAACAGGGCGAAGGTCAGCGTCACCACCGGGTTCAAGCCGGCTTCGAAATTCGCCTTGTTGATGAAGGTCACCAGCAGCCAGCCGCCGGCCAGCCCCATCACCCCGCCCAGCGAAAAAGCCAGCACCAGCTCGCCGACGATGGCGATGGGGGACGCCAGACCATGGGTCGCCGTCTCCACCAGCAGGATGGTCACCATGATGGCGACCGGGTCGTTGCTGCCCGATTCGATTTCCAGGGTGGAGCGGACGCGGTCGCGGAGCGTGATGCCGCCGACGCGCAGCAGGAAGAAGACCGCCGCCGCGTCGGTGGAACTGCACGCCGCCCCGACCAGTAGCGCCTCCCCCCAGGCCAGCCCCATCAGGTAATGGGCGGCGATTCCCACCACGCCGGTGGTGACCGCCACCCCGACCGTCGCCAGCGTCATCGCCGGCCAGGCTGCGGCCTTGTAGCTGGCGAGCTTGGTGTCGAACCCGCTTTCGAACAGGATCACCGCCAGCGCCATCGATCCGATCAGGAAGGCGGAGCCGGCATCGTTGAAGGAGATGTGGCCGATCCCGTCCTCGCCGGCCAGCAGGCCGATGCCGAGGAAGATCAGCAGCAGCGGCGCACCGACCCGCAAAGCGAGGTAGCTGGTCAGCACGCTGACGATCAGCAGGGTCGATCCGATGAGGATGATGTAGCTGACCGCCTCCATTAAGCCCCGCACGCCGTTCTTATCGGGCCGCCATCCGGCGGAACTCCTTGATTTTGACGGCAACTCCCCACATCCGCAAGGAGTAGGACCCGGAGGCGGTCATTCGGATAGGCTGTACGCTTACGATACCAGCTTCCAGCTTCCGTCAGCCTGACGGCAGGCGGTGCCGCGCGCCACCTCGGTCCTGCCGTCGATCACGACCGTGTGGTTGTAGTCGCGGCAGGTCTGGCCGTCGGTGCCCTGATAGGTCCTCACCGGCTGGATGGTGCCGCTGTTGCCGGACTGCGGGTTGTTCCAGGTGATGGTCTGGTTGTTGGCGACCGCGCGCTCCTCCGCGTCCGACGCGCGGTTTTGGTCGGCGGGACTGAAGTGCCGGGCCAGCTGCTGGCCGGCATAGGCGCCGACCAGCGTGCCGATGGCCGTCGTCGCCAGCTTGCCCGCGCCTCCACCGAAGCGCGAGCCGAGCAGGCCGCCGGCGACGGCGCCGCCCAACGTGCCGACGGTCTCCGACGTGTTCATCCCGCCGATGCCGCCGCTGCTGCTGTTTCCGGTCTGGCAGGCGCCGAGCGACAGAGCCGCGACCGCGGCGATGGCCGTGACGCGCAACCTGTTGGTCATGGTCCGCATGGTGGTTCCCCCGTATCAACGTTTCACGGTTAAAGTCCGGTCAACGCTTATGGAGAGAAGAAGTTCCCCCAAAGAAGCAGGACCAAAAGATCAGGGGGCGACGGAAGCAAAATGCGTTTTCGCGTGTTTAGAGACCGAACAGTCAACACGTGGAGGGTAGTATGATGTCCCGTTTGCGTCTGATCGGTGCGGTGTTCGCGCTCCTTTCCGTCACCGCCTGCTCGACTGGCGGCGTGGTCGGCGGTGCGGCCGGTGCGGCCGGCGGATACGCCGTGGACGGTACCCGCGGCGCCGTGATCGGCGGTCTGGGCGGTGCGGCGCTGGGCACCGCCATCGATCATTAAGACCGGCCGCCCGAAGGCCTCAGTCCCGCACCGGTGCGCGCGTCGATTCGCGCGGACCGGTGGCGAAGACGGCGAGCGCGTCGTGCAGTTCCGGCAGGACGCGCTCCACCGCCAGCTCTCCCTCGCGGATGCAATCGTCGGCCCGGTCGAACTCGGTCAGCCCGATGTGACCCAGCCGCGGCACGATGTGCACGTCCGGCGGATCGCCGGCAAGCCGTGACCGGGTGATGCGGTCGGTGACGATGCTGAGCGACGAGACCATCACGCCGAACAGGCTCGGCCCCTCATAGTCGCGGCGGAAGATCCGACGCGTCAGGGCGCCGATGCCGCTCGGCGCGCGATGGCCCGGCGTCTCGTCCTCGACCAGCCGCAACAGGTCGAATCCTGCGGCGGTCGGCACGCTCGACCCGGGCTTGCGCGCCTTCCCCAGGATATCGCCGGCCAGATTGACGGCGATCACCATCTGCGCGCCCAGCGCCCGGCAGGCCGACACCGGCACCGGGTTGACCAGCGCGCCGTCGATCATCCAGCGCCCGTCGATGGACGCCGGTGGGAACACCCCCGGCAGCGAAAAGGACGCCCGCATGGCGTCGACCAGTTCGCCGCGTTGCAGCCACACCTCGTGGCCGGTCACCAGATCGGTGGTGACGGCGGCATAGGGGCACGGCAGTTCCTCGATCCGCACGTCTCCCAGATGCAGGCGCAGTTCAGCCAGCAGCCGGTCGCCGCTGATCAGTCCGCCGCCCTGGCGCAGCCGCAGATCCAGATAGCCGACGATCTTCATCCGGGTCAGCGTGCGCACCCATTCTTCCAGCGTGTCGAGCTTTCCCGCGAGATGGACGCCGCCCACGAGCGCTCCGACCGAAGAGCCGCAAACGATGTCGGCCTCGATGCCATAGCGCTTCAGCGCCCGCAGCACCCCGATATGCGCCCAGCCGCGCGCAACGCCGCCGCCCAGCGCAAGACCGATGCGCGGGCGCCGCGCGCTCCTGCCATTGCTGGCAGCAGCGGTGCCGCCATTTCCGCCATTCAGGCTGGTTCCGTTCGGCATTGGCCTTCCCCCCGTCCCCGGCGGCACCAATGTTCGCCGCCCCGATCGTCAGCATCCTCGTACGGAATCGGTAAAGGAAGCCTGTAACCAGCACCGGCGTCGCCGCGTCGACCGGTGGACAAAGCCGAAGCCCATGGGCTAAGCCATCCCCATCGGACAAGATGATCGGATGCGACCGTGACGAACAAGAGCGGCAAGCCCCTGCGCCTGGATGCGGCGACCGAACGGCTGGCGGCCCGGATGTGGCGCGAATGGGTGCGTCCCTATCGCGGCAAGCTGCTAATGTCCTTCGTGCTGATGGCGGTGGTGGCGGCGACCACCGGCGCCTATCCGCTGCTGATCGACCGGTCCTATGCCATGTTCTCCGCCCAGGACCGCGGCATGCTGCTGGCGATCCCGCTCGCCATCGTCGCGGTGACGATCATCAAGGGCGTGTCGCTCTATTCCCAGACGGTGGTGACCAGCGACATCGTCCAGCGCATCATCGCCGACGTCCGGCTGGCGATGTTCACGCACCTGCAAACCGCCGACATGGCGCAGTTGCATGCGACGCCCACCGGGTCGCTGACCTCGCGCTTCATCAACGACGTCGATCTGATCCGCAACGCGCTGACCCGGACGCTGACCGGACTGGTGCGCGACATCCTGACGGTGATCGCGCTGGTCGGGTCGATGTTCTATCTCGACTGGCTGCTGTCGCTGATCGTCTTCATCATCTATCCCATCGCCGCCGTTCCCATCGTGCGGATCGGCAAGCGCCTGCGCCGCGTCTCCCGCGACACCCAGGCGCAGATGGGCGACATGACCTCGCTGCTGACCGAAAGCCTGTCGGGCGCGCGCATGGTCAAGACCTACAACCTCGAAGACTATGAGCGCGCCCGCGCCGGCCGCGCCTTTCACGAGAACTACCTGCTGACGATGAAGGCGGTGCGCGCCCGCTCGCGCATCGACCCGATGATGGAAGTGCTGGGCGGCGTCGCGGTTGCCGGCGTGATCGCCTTCGCCGGCTATCGCATGACGATGGGCGAAGGCTCGGTCGGCGCCTTCTCCGGCTTCGTCGGCGCGCTGCTGATGGCGGCCCAGCCGGTGCGCGCCATCGGCACGCTGAACGCCGCCCTGCAGGAAGGGCTTGCCGCCGCCCAGCGCATCTTCGAACTGCTGGACCAGCAGCCGACCATCGTAGAGCAGCCGGGCGCCAAGCCGCTCTCCGTCTCGACGGGTGCCGTCGCGCTGCGCGGCGTCCGCTTCTCCTACGAGGCCGGGGCCGACACGCTGAAGGGCATCGACCTCGACGTGCCGGCCGGCAGCACGGTGGCGCTGGTCGGGCGCAGCGGCGCCGGCAAATCGACGGTCTTCAACCTGATCCCCCGCCTCTACGACGTGACGGGGGGCGAGGTGCTGATCGACGGCCAGGATGTCCGCGGCGCCACCCTGCGCAGCCTGCGCGGTGCCGTGTCCATCGTCAGCCAGGACACCGTGCTGTTCAACGACACCGTGCGGGCGAACATCTGCTTCGGCCGTCTCGATGCCGGGATGGACGACGTGATCGCCGCCGCCAAGGCAGCCGCCGCGCACGATTTCGTGTCGAAGCTGCCCGAGGGCTACGACACAGTGATCGGCGACCGCGGCGTGAAGCTGTCGGGCGGCGAGCGCCAGCGTCTGGCGCTGGCCCGTGCCTTTCTGAAGGATGCGCCGATCCTGCTGCTGGACGAGGCGACCAGCGCGCTGGACAGCGAATCGGAACGTCTGGTGCAGGCTGCCCTGGAACGGCTGACGGAGGGTCGCACCACGCTGGTGATCGCCCATCGTCTGGCGACGGTGCGCAATGCCGACCGGATCGTGGTGATGGAAGGAGGGCGTATCATCGAACAGGGCCCGCACGAGGCGCTTCTGGCGGCCGACGGGGCCTATGCCCGGCTCTGCCGGCTGCAATTCGGCGAGGACGAGGTGCGGGCGGGGGCCTGAGGCCTCCCGCCCACCGCTCACTCTGCCGGGAACACCATCGCGCGTTCGGCCGCCATCGCGGCGAACAGCTCTTCGCCGGCACGAACGTCCACATGGCCGGGCAGGCGCGCATGGACCTCCGAGCCGGCCAAATCCAGGCACACCCGCGTTGCCGGCCCAAGGAAGCTGGAGTGGCGCACCCGCACGGGGACTGCATCGGGCCGGGTGCCCGGCGGAAGCAGTTCGAGATCCTCGACCCGGCAGGCGACTTCGACCTTCGTTCCGCCGGGCAGGCCGGGGGCCATGATCCGGCCGAGCGGCGTGACGATCTGCCCGTCGCGTACCGTCGCTTCGAACCGGTTCACCTCGCCGAACAGGCGGGCGACGAAGCTGTTGGCCGGGCGCCGGTAGAGGGTCACCGGCGTGTCGGCCTGGACGATGCGCCCGGCCTCCATCACCACAACGCGGTTGCCCATCTCCATCGCCTCTTCCGGGTCGTGGGTGACGACGACGGTGGCGATGCCGCTGGCGCGGATGATCCGCACCACCTCCTCCCGCACCGAACGGCGAAGCTGCTCGTCCAGTGCGGAGAACGGCTCGTCCAGCAGCAGGACCTTGGGGTCGCGCGCCATGGCGCGGGCCAGCGCCACCCGCTGCTGCTGGCCGCCCGACAGGGTATGCGGATAGGCGTCAGCATAGCGGGTCAACGCCATGGTCTCCAGCAACTCGTCCACCCGGCGCCGGCGTTCGGCGCGCGGACGGTCGATCTGGCCGAAGGCGATGTTGCCCGCCACCGTCAGGTGCGGGAACAGCGCGAAGTCCTGGAACATCATGCCGACCGGCCGCTTTTCCGGTGGCAGCGACCGGCCCGCGGTGGCGAGCACCTGCCCGTCCACCGCGATCTCGCCCTTCTGAACCGCCTCAAGTCCGCTGATCAGGCGCAGCAAGGTCGACTTGCCGCAACCGGACGGGCCGACGATGCACACCACCTCGCGCGGGGCAACCGACAGCGAGACGCCGTCGACCGCCGTCACGCCGCTGTCGGCGCGACCGTAGCGGTGGGTGATGCCGGAGAGGACGACCGACGGGGAAAGGGCGGACGGGGAAAGGGCTTCTGTCATCTTACTTCCAGCCGGCACGGTCCATGATGCGCAGCGCCTGCGGCGTGTGGGCGGCGAAGGAGGCGGCGTTCACCTCGGCCGCCTTGAAGCTGCCGAGCTTCACCAGTTCCGGATGCGGCTGGACCGCCGGGTTGACCGGATATTCCATGTTGCCGTCGGCGAACTGGCGCTGCGCCTCCGGGCTCAGCAGATATTCCAGCAGCTTGCGGGCGTTATCCTGGTTCTTGGAGGTCTTCACCACGCCGGCGCCGCTCAGGTTCACATGGGTGCCGCGGTTGCCCTGGTTGGGGAAGATCACGCCGATCCTGGACGCGACCTCACGGTCCTCCTGCTTGGCCGAGGTGATCATCTTGCCGACATAATAGGTGTTGGCAATGGCCAGATCGCCTTCGCCGACTGCGACCGCCTTGATCTGATCGATGTCGCCGCCCTGCGGCGGGCGGGCGAGGTTGGCGACGAGGCCCTTGACCCACTCCTCCGTCTTCTCCTCGCCCAGCGCTTCGATCATCGAGGCGGTCAGGGCGAGGCTGTAAGGATGGGTGCCGCTGCGGGTCAGCACGCGATGCTTCCACTCCGGCTTGGCGAGGTCCTCGTAATCCTTGATCTGCTCCGGCTTCACCCGGTCACGGGCATAGACGACGATGCGGGCGCGGCTGGACAGGCCCCACCAGGCGCCGTTCGGGTCGCGCAGGTTGGCCGGGACCTTGACCGCATCGAGCTGCGGCGAGGTGACGGAGGCGAGCAGCCCTTCCTGGGCGGCAGCGGCCAGACGGCCGGCATCGACGGTGATGAACAGATCGGCCGGGCTGCTGGCGCCTTCCGACTTCATGCGCTGGATCAGCTCATCATGGTTGCCTTCAATAATGTTGACCTTGATCCCGGTCGACTTGGTGAAGGTTTCATAGATCGCGCGGTCAGTATTGTAATGCCGGGAATTGTAGACATTGACTTCCTGCGCCTGGACGGAAAAGGCGGTCAAGGCACCGACTGCAAAAGCGACCCCAGCGATCTTATCGATGAACATCCATCACTCCCGGACTGCGAATGGCTCTCAATTTCATGAGAATGGATATCAGTTGCAGGCTTCGCTGTCGAGACGGGATTTATCCTGGGGAGAGTCAATCGCACGGCGCGGTGCAAGCCTGCCCGCCACAGAGGGCCGCGTTCAAATCGGTCGCTCCGATGATCTGTGGTAAGGCACTGGACAATCCCAGGGACCTCAAGGAAGGGTCTGGATCGGGCAACTGAGGCGGTGGCGTCCAAATTTCAGGAGCGGACCGACGGACAATTGCCCTTGGGAAGCCGGGACTGGGCGGATAACAGCGCCTGCCCAATCAGCGGGCGACACTTCCCATCGACAACATGGTAAGCCGCCCGACAGGTGGACGCAGGTCGGCGCAAAGTATTATGTGGAGCGTGATCGTTTCAGATCGCGCTCCACAACATTACCGGTGCTCGTCGTGGCCCCCTTCCCATCGGGAAGAGGGACATCGGGATCAATCGTCCGCGTACGGATTCTTGCCCTTGCGCAGAAGCAGGCGCACCGGCACGCCGGGCATGTCGAAGCTCTCGCGCAGATGCGTCGTCAGGTAACGCTGGTAGCTTTCCGGCAGATCCAGCGGCTTGTTGACGAAGAGCGCGAAGGTCGGCGGACGGGTCTTCACCTGGGTAACGTAGCGGATCTTCACCCGGCGGCCCTCCACCAGGGGCGGCGGATGGTGGTCCAGAACGCCTTCGATCCAGCGATTCAGCTGAGCGGTCGGGATGCGGCGGTTCCAGACCGTGTAGGTCTCCAGCACGCCGTCCAGCAGCGTGTCGAGCTTGTGGCCCTTCAGCGCCGAGATGGTGACGACCTTCACGCCCTTGATGTAGCCGAGCGCGGCCTCAAGCTTGTCCTCGACCTGACGCAGCGCCATGGCGCGGTCCTCGACCGCATCCCACTTGTTGACGGCGATCACCAGGGCGCGACCCTCGGAAATCACCAGCCGGGCGATGGTCAGATCCTGCTTGTCGAGGATGGCGGCGGCATCGACCACCAGCACCACGACATTCGCCATGCGGATGACGCGCAGGCTGTCGGCGACCGCCAGCTTTTCAACCTTCTCGTCGACGCGGGCGCGGCGGCGCATGCCGGCGGTGTCGACCAGCTTGAAGCGGCGGTCGCGCCACTCCCAGTCGACGGCGATGGCGTCGCGGGTCATGCCGGCCTCAGGCCCGGTCAGCACGCGCTCCTCGCCGAGCAGGCTGTTCAGCAGCGTCGACTTGCCGACGTTCGGACGGCCGACGATGGCGATCTGGATCGGCTTGGTGCGATCCTCTTCCGGCTCCGGCTGGTCGCCGATGGGGATGGAGGGATCGAAGCCGTCGTCGGCGTCCTCGGCCTTGTCGGACTCCTCGGGCGGAGCGTAGGGCAGCAGGGCCTCGACCAGATCGGCCATGCCCTCGCCATGCTCGGCGGACAGCGGGATCGGATCGCCCAGGCCGAGTTCGTAGGATTCGAACATGCCGGGCTGGCTGGCCTTGCCCTCGGTCTTGTTGGCGACCAGCAGCACCGGGGTCTTACTCCGGCGCAGCAGCTTGGCGAAATGACGGTCCAGCGGCGTGATGCCGGCACGGGCGTCGATGATGAACAGCGCGACGTCGGCACGGGTCAGGGCCTGCTCGGTCTGGCGGCGCATGCGCGCCTCCAGGCTGTCGTCGGTCACATCCTCCAGACCGGCGGTATCGACCACCGTGAAGGACAGACCGCCGACATGGGCCGGGGCCGAGCGCCAGTCACGGGTGACGCCCGGCGTATCGTCCACCAGGGCCAGCTTCTTGCCGGCCAGACGGTTGAAGAGGGTCGATTTGCCGACATTCGGCCGACCGACGAGGACCACGGTGAACGACATGGGGCCAAAGGCCTTTCACAACAGACGGAGGAAATCCGCGATCAGCGGAACGCGACGAGCGTTCCGTTGTCGCACAGCACATAGAGAGTGTTGTTGGCAACGACCGGAGACAAGTAGGAACCGGTTGGCAGCGAACGGGTCACCTCGACCTTGCCGTCGGACGGCGACAGGCCGAGCAGCTGGCCGTTGGAGCCGGCGACCCACAGGCGGCTGCCCGCCATCACCGGGCCGGACCAGACGATCGGGCCGGACCGGTCCTCCGGATCCGTGAAGCGGGCGAGCGGTGCCACCCAACGGACCTTGCCGTTCTGGCGGGCCACCGCGACCACTTCCTGGTCGTTGGTGACGGTGAACAGGTAATCGCCGGCCAGCCAGGGGGTCTGGACGCCGCCGATCTCCGTTTCCCAGATACGGGCGCCGATGCGCTCGTCGATGGCGACCATGCGGCCGGAATGGCCGATGGCATAGACGGCGCCGCGGTCGACCACCGGCAGGCCGCGGATGTCGGCCAGATTGCTCAGCGCACCGCTGCGGCGGATGTTGGCGAGGCTGTCCTGCCAGGCCACACGGCCGTTTTCCGGACGCAGGCCGAACAGCTCGCCCGAGGAATAGGGGGAGACGACCAGCGTGCCGGTCGCGGCCGGGCTGGCGGCGCCGAGCAGGCCGGCGGTCTCCAGGATGCCCTGCTGCGACCACTGCACCGCACCGTCGTCGGTGGACAGCGCGATGGTCTGGTTGTCCAGCGTGATGACCAGCACACGGCCGCCGGCAACCGTCGGCGCGCCGCGGACCGGACCGGCGATGCGCTTGCGCCACAGCACCTTGCCGCTGCCGGCGTCGAACGCCAGCACCTCGGCGAAGCCGGTGGCGGCGTAGACGCGGCCGTCGGCATAGGCGACGCCGCCGCCGGTGGCGCCGCCGCGCTCGTTCTCCGGACGGGTATCGAACCGCCACAGCGACTGGCCGCTGCGCTCGTTCAGCGCGGTGACGTGCGAATCGGCATCCATCGCGAAGATGCGGCCATCGGCGATCACCGGCGTGCCGAGCAGCGCGCGCGAGCTGCTGGACCCGGCGCCGATGTCGGCGCGCCAGGCGTCGGACGGGCTTGCCGACAAGGCGAGGTTGCCCAGCACATGGTCCGGCGTGCCGCCCGGCTGCGCCCAGGCCGCGTTGGCGACCGGCGGCGGCACGGTGACGGCGGTGGCGGCGAGCTGGGCGTCCGGCTCCACCTTGCGCTCGCGCTGTAGCACTGCGACCCGCTTGCCCGGCAGGGGCGGATCGGGCGTCTTCCCCATCCAGCTGTCGATGGTGTCGCAGCCGGCGAGCAGGACGGTCAGCAGCGATGCCGACAGCAGCGCGGCGCGGCGGATCGAACCGACCATTGCGGTCTTCTCGGTCTTGGTCTTCATGGCCCGGCTCAGCCCTTGCCGTAGAGGGAAGCGAGATCGGCGGCGCGGCCGCGCACGCCCGACGGGGCCTGCTGGTCATCCGCCAGTTGCTTGTAGAGCGTGCGCGCCTTCTCGGTGTCGCCGGCACGGGCGGCCAGCATCGCCGTCAGCTCGCGCGCCGAGAAGCGCCAGGGGCTGGTGTCGGCGGTCAGCGGCTGCAGCTTCGCGGTCAGCTGCGCCGGGTCGCCACTGTCGGCACGCTGCATCACCCCCATCAGGGTGGCGAGGTCGCGGTACTGCGCAGGCACGGAGGCGTTGCCGGCGATGCCGTCATAGACGGTCGCGGCGTCGCTGCCCTTGCCCTGGCGGATCATCAGCGCCGCGGCGTTGAACTGGGCGATGGCGGCGAGGCTGGGATCGGCAGAGCCGGCGAACGCGGCAAGCGCGTCGACACCCTTCTCCGGCCCCTGACCGCTCTGCGAGATGGCGGTGACGAGGGCGGCGGTCTGCTCCTGCTTCTTCTGTGCCTGCCAATGGCGCCAGAAGCTGTAGCCGCCGGTGCCGGCGACGACCAGGACGGCCGCGGCGATCATGGCGCCGCCATACTTCTTGAACAGGTGCTCCGCGCGGTCCCGGCGCAGATCCTCGTCGACTTCGCGGAAAATATCGCTCATGGCGCTGCGGTGGCGTCCTTGCGGTGGCGGCTTCGCGCACGGCCCGGATGGCGGCGCGGGTCAGGCGGAACCCAGCCGGCCGGCAATCCGGACGGATGATTCCACAAGATCAAGAGGGGCGGATAGCATCGGGCAACCCACCCGGTCAAGAGGCAGGCTGTTTCGCGGTGAGGGGATGTGGTCGCAGGCAAAAGAAAATGGGCCGCGGAGGCGATGCCCCGCAGCCCAGTCCACGACCCGGACGTGCCCCGAATCGGTCGATTCCAGTCGAGAACCTTCGCGGCTCACCCCGACGCAATCTTGGCGGCTTACGCCGACATGGCGGCGGCGGCGATGACGGCCTGGGTGCGGTTCTTGACGCCCAGCGACTTGAAGATGGCGGTGACGTGGATCTTCACCGTGCCTTCCGACAGGCCCAGCTCATAGGCGATCTGCTTGTTCGACTTGCCGAGACGCAGGCATTCCAGCACTTCGCGCTGGCGCTGGGTCAGGCCGTAGCCGGCGTTGCGGTCGGACATGTCGACGGTCCGGCGGCGCGGGGCGGCGTCCATGCTGGCGGTCAGGGCGCCCGGCGGCAGGTAGATGCCGCCCGAGAACACGAGGTTCAGGGCACCCATCATCACCTTCACGCTGCTCGACTTCGGGATGTAGCCGGTCGCGCCATGGTCGAGCGCGCCGCGGATGTCGCCCAGCGCTTCCGACGCGGAGATCACAACCACCGGCACACCCGGCTGCAGAGCCTGGATCTCGCGCAGGCCGTCGAAGCCCGGCCAGTTCGGCATATGCAGATCCATCAGGATGATGTCGAAGGTGCCGCTGGTGCGGCATTGCTCCAGAACCTCGTCGAAAGTGCCGGCCTCCACGAAGCTGGCATCGCCCTGCAATTGTTCCAGCAGACGCCGCAGGCCTTCGCGGAACAGCAGATGGTCGTCCCCGATCAGAATCTTCATGGTCCCCGTCATCCTCGCTCGCCGGCCCTTGCCGGTGCCGCCCGCTTTGCGGACGACCGCCCGTCAGGGCTTGTTGTCGATCTTGCCCGGTGCGCCCCCGCGGCACCCGGGTCACCGATTTCATGCCGCTTGCACGGCTTGGTGGCCGATTTTTGCTGCGACCCCGTTCGGGCATCGGCCGGAAGGCTGTCTGCCGTTGTGGGGCTGTTCTTCTCTGTGTTGAGTATCTGATACCACGATCGGAAGGGGCTCTGTATCCCGACAAGGGCCATAGGTCATTCGAAGCCGCCACCCTCCTTCGAGGCACCGTTCGTCATGCGACCGGCAAGAAACGGCTCTGCCTAAGGTCATAGAGTCTATTGCGTCCGCGAATAGAGTTATCGCGCACATCCATTGGATTCATTCGATCCGGACGGGTTCATTCAAACAGAGACCTGCTGTCTCCATTATCGACGGGAATTTTTCTGGAACCTTGCCATCTTTGCGGCGTTCGTGTGGCAGGGATGCGGCTAATCCCGATTCGAGCACGCAATAGAGGAGGGAAAAGCCGTTGCAAAACCGAAAGGATAGCCCTGAAGGATGCCTGTACCAACGCGCATTCCCGTGTGACCCGGCCAGCACACATCATTCCATAGGTGTTACCGTTTCGAAACCTGAGGCGACCAACAAGGAGACGGGAAGCGATCTTGGCTGATCATCCATCGCCTGATTTACGAAGAGCACCAATCATTTCTAAATCACGCGGTGCGAACAGGACTTCCCGAACCCCGACAAGGAGGGAGTCTGCGGTCCGCACGGAAATACTTTCATCTCCGCAATACTCCCCGACGACGTGACCCAATCCATGACGTGCCTGGGCCAACCGGCCGGTTCCTCCTCAACCCTTAGATGCAGGCGGCAATGCCCTGAGCCGGGCCGGCCGTGGATGCCTCCTCCAGACAGAGCTGACCCATGCACACACACCATGAGTACGCCCATGAGAAAGCATCTCACCAGACCCGCAACGCGGTGACTCCCATGCATGTCTGCCTGATCCTCGACAACAACGCGCTGACCGAGAACGTGGTCCAGCAGCTCGACCGGGGCGGCCGCCATCGCGTCACGGTCCTGCACGACATCGGGGAGCTGACCCAAAGCGCACTGACGCCGGATGCGATCCTGATCGGGTTGCAGCAGTTCACCGCATTGCGCGAAAACGAACCGATGGTCTATCTGCGGCTGTCGCGTCGCTCGCGGATCGTCGTCGTGCTGTCTTCCCGCGAGTTGCTGGACGCCGCCCATATCCTGGCCTTCGCCGACGCCTGGGTGTTCGAAGATCTGAACGTCGACCGCATCAACGAGCTGCTCGACCTCGGGCTGGAAGGCCATTGCCTGATGCCCAAGCAGTTCCTGTCGCGCCTGGGCGTGGACGAGATCAGGCTGACGCTGCTGCCGCGCCTGTCCGATCCGGAGTTCGAGACGCTGCGCCTGCTGGGCGAGGGCATGAACAACCGGACCATCGCCAACGCGCTGGACCTGTCGGAAGCGGTCATCAAGTCGATGGTGCGCAGCGTGCTGTCCAAGCTGCATTTCCGCAACCGCACGGAAGCGGGCGTCTTCGCCGCCCGCCAGCAAGGCGCCCTGGAACAGGCGCGGACCGGGATGACCCCGCCGCACGTCCACGCCGCCGTTCGCCGGGCCGGGGTCTGACGAACCCCGAAACTGAGATCGGAACCGCGCCGGAACCGTCAGGAATCCGCGCGGTCCGTCACCCCTCCCCGGCCGGGACCCATCCGGACAGCAGGGATCAGGCCGTCAGGCGGCGTCCGGCCATCGCCTCTTCGAATCGGTCGAAGCGAGCGTCGAAGGCCTGCCGGTCGATCTCCGACAGCCGGAAGCGGATGCGCACCACCCCCTCCTCCCGGTTTAAAGCCTCGAAGGGCATGGCCACGCCCAGGTTGTCGAACAGCAGGGTGCCGCGGGCGCCGACCGCGTCGGCCTCGGCAAGCGCCGCGCCGTGGCGGGAGATGTCCAGAAGCCGGACGGTCGAACGGCCCTCCGGCCCCTCCACGGTGCAGGGCGCCTCGACGCGGTAACGCGGCAGGCTGCGGCGGTCGACATCGTCGGTCGCCGTGCGCACGGCGCGGACCAGCACATGCATCAGTTCGTCGATGCTGTGGGTCACCTCCGACGCGCCGGCGCGCAGCACGTCGGCCCGCTCCTCCGTCACCTTGGCCTCGCGCGATACCTCGTCGATACGGGTCGACACATCGGTTGCGGCACCGGCGGTCTGGGCGACGTTGCGCGAAATCTCCTGGGTCGCCGACGCCTGCTGCTCCACCGCGGCGGCGACCGTACCGGAAATGGCGTCGATCTCGCCGATGGTGCGGCTGATGTCGCGCACCTCCTCCACGCTGCGGGCGGTGACCGACTGGATCTCGGCGATCAGGCGCGAAATCTCCTCGGTCGACCGCGAGGTCTGGTTGGCAAGGTTCTTCACCTCTCCCGCCACGACGGCGAAGCCCTTGCCCGCCTCCCCTGCCCGCGCCGCCTCGATGGTGGCGTTCAGCGCCAGCAGATTGGTCTGGGCCGCGATGCCCTGGATCAGTTCCGCCACGTCGCCGATGCGGCCGACGGCCGAGGACAGCGATTCGATGGTGGTCTCGGTCCGGTTGCTGGCGGCGACGGCGGCGCGGGTGACGCCGGCCGCATGGCCGACCTGGGTGCCGATCTCCTCGATGGAAGCGGAAAGCTGCTCGGCGGCCGACGACACCGCCTGGGCGTTGCTCAGCGCCTGGGCCGCCGCCGCCGCGACGTTCTGGGCGTTGGCGCCGACCAGCCCGGCCGACTTCGCCATGGCGCCGGCATTGTGGTCCATCTCCTGCGTCCGGGCGGCGACCCGCTCGACCGCATGGCGGCTTTCCAACTCCACCGTGTCGGCCATCGATTGCAGGGCCCTGCGCTTCTGCGCCTCCCCTTCGATGCGCTGGCGCTCCTGTTCGGCACGCAGGCGTTCGGCCTCGGCCATGCCGTCACGGAAGACCAGGACGGAGCGCGACATGGCACCGATCTCGTCCAGACGCTCGGCGCCCGCCACCCTGGCGGTCAGGTCGCCCGACGACAGAGCGGTCATCACATGGCTGAGCTGGCCCAGCGGGCGCAGCAGCCGGCGCGACACCAGATAGCCCGGAACCGCCAGCACGACGGCGCACAGCACCACCAGCATGGTGGCGAAGCGCATGCTGTCGTCGAAGGTCTTGAACACCTCCGCCTTCTTGATGCCGACATAGAGGATGCCGACCGGGTTGCCGGATGCATCCTTGATCGGGTCATAGGCGGCATAGTAGGGCTCGCCCAGGATCTCGACCATGCCGCGGAAGGGCGCCCCCCGGCGCAGCACCGAATCATAGGCCGGCCCCTGCGCCAGCGTCGTGSCGACGGCACGGCTGCCGTCGGCGGCGGTGACGTTGGTGGCGATCCGGCGGTCGCCCAGGAACAGGGTGGCGGTACCGCCGGTGATGCGCTTGATCTTGTCGACCACCAGATTGTTGTCGTTCATCACGACACCGTCCAGCAGCAGCTTCCCGTCGGCGACGGAGAATCGACCGCCGCGCTCCTGCAACGACGACCAGGCGATGTCCATGCTGAGACGCTGCATCTCGATCGCCTGCCGTTCCAGATCGCGGACGATCACCTGTCCGATGGCGAACAGGATCGCAGTGCTGAGGACCAGCATGCCGACAAGATTCAACACGGTGACTTTCGTGGAAATCGAAAGCCGGCCGACGAAGGAGCGCAGGGCGTCCATGGGTGCCATCCACCAGAAAAACATATTGCAGATGCGAAGTCGTAGTCGCTCCGTACTATGCCATCCTGTTTAAACTGCATTCATTTAAAATACACATTACCCCTGCGGCAACTTGTCGCCTTATGGCGTCTGCATCATTTCAACCCTGAGGCGATATTTCAGAACATGAAGCATGTTTGAATCTTTCACGACGACTTGTCGGAACGACCTCAGAACAGCTGGGAACCGTCCGGCACCGAGTGATCCGGACCGACCAGCACCACGGCACCCTCGGCATCGGGCAGGCCAAGGCACAGGACCTCGCTGGTGAAGGGGCCGATGCGCTTGGGCGGGAAATTCACCACCGCCAGCACCTGCCGGCCGACCAGGGCATCGGCTCGGTAGTGGTTGGTGATCTGGGCCGAACTGCGCTTGGTGCCGATCTCGCCCCCGAAATCGATGGTCAGCTTGTAGGCCGGCTTGCGCGCCTCGGGAAAGGCCTCGACGGCACGGACGGTGCCGACGCGGATATCGACCTTGGCAAAATCGTCGTAGCTGATGGTCATGACGGATCCGATGCGGTTCTGGCGATCCGCGCCAGGGTAGCGCGCCAGGGTCGGCATCGGAATGGGCAAGCGCACGCCACCTCCATCGAACCAGAGTGGGGGCCGAACGAGACAGACGCCGCAAGCGAAAAAGGGGCCGCCGATGGCGACCCCTCTTCGTGGAAATCCGGCTGACCGGAAAGGATCAAGCCTTCGCCTTGGCGATGGCGGCCTTGACCTCGTCCAGGCTGTCCGAGACGCGCTTGGTCAGGATCTCGGCGGCTTCGGTGTTCGACTTGGCGATCATCTCGCTCAACTCGCGGATGTTCGACAGTGACTTCTCGAAGGCGGTCTTGACCAGATCGGCCTGCTTGGCGGCCTTCTCTTCCGGGGTACCTGCAGCCGTCAGCTCGCCGACGGCGCGGTTCACGTCTTCGGCGACGGTGCGCAGCACTTCGGCCTGACGGCGGACGATGGCCTGGAAGCCTTCGAAGGCAAGCTGGTTGGCGGCGGTAACCGCCTCGATGTTGCGACGCTGGCTGGCGATGATGGACTCGACGTCCACACCCGGAACCTTCAGGTCACCCATCAGCTTGGACGGATCGAATTCGAGGAAGGGGTTACCGCTGATCTTGGCCATGTTTCTCATCCCAGCATCGGTGTTTGCTGCCCGCATCTGAATACGGGCATGTTGCGTCGCAACATTACAGAGGCCGACTATGCAGATTGCCGAAAAGTTAGTCAATCCGCTTTTTTGCGCCGCAGCATAACCTTGGCGGGAAAAACTCCCCACCCCGGCACGCCGCGCCGTTGCTAAATGCCTGATGCCATGGACTCTGTTCCCGATTGCTTGCCAAGCGGCCCGCGCGGCCGGGTCCAGCGGCAGAAGGTCGCGCCCCAGCGTTCCGCCCCGCGCAGGGCGTTGTCCAGCGCCGCCATGGTGCGCGACAGGTCGGCGGTGTCGTCATCGAGGAACACCCGCATGACACGGGCATGGACGGTGCCGAGGCCGGCCACGAGTGCCGCCCCGCCGCGCCGGTCAGGATCGATCCCCGCCGCGCGCAGCATCCAGGCCATGGAACGGCCGAAGGTGCAGGTGAAGGCAAGCGCCGCCGCCGGATCGGCCGGCAGGTCGCGCACGACCGACCGCAAGCCCTCACGGTAGGGACGCAGCGCGTCGAAGCGGCGCATCATCACGTCGAACAGGCGGTCGCGTACCGATTCGGTCGGATCGACGGGAGCATCACCGGCCAGAACGGTGGCGTCGGCGACGCGCGATACCGCCGCCAGCACGTCGGCGCGCCCGCGATAGCGATGATGGAAGCGAGACAGCGGGATGCCGGCGGTATGCGCGATCTCCAGCAGGCCGACGCGCCGCCAGCCCTTCTCGGCCGCCAGCCCCATTGCCGCCGCCGCAACAGAGCGGTCGAGCGCATCGGAGTCCGCCAGATCGACTGTTGGATCGGAGCGGAAGCTGTTGTCTTCAGGCTTGTCGGACGACATGTCGGACATGGCACCACCTCCAGGCGACAGGGATTGCCTTATAAGGTGGTGCGTGGACGGGCGAACGTCACCCGTCCAACCGTTCAATCATGCCTTGCGGACAGCTTCCACCCGGCCGCCGGTCATACTGACCAGATCGGCGGGGGTCAGGCGGAAAACGGCATTGGGCGTACCGGCCGCTGCCCAGATGGTTTCCAGCCGAAGCAAGTCGTCATCGATCATCACCAGCGGCGGCACGGCATGGCCGATGGGCGGAACGCCGCCGATGGCGAAGCCGGTCGACTCGCGGACGAACTCCGGATCGGCCCGTTCGATCTTCTCGCCGATCAGCCGGCCGACCGCCTTCTCGTCCACCCGGTTGGCGCCGCTGGCGACGACCAGAACCGGGCGGCCAGTCTCCTTCGTACGGAAAATCAGCGATTTGGCGATCTGAGCCACCTCGCAGCCGACGGCATTGGCGGCATCCTCAGAGGTGCGGGTGCTGCCTTCATGCTCGACCACGCGATGGCCGAGGCCGATGCCGTCGAGCAGGGCCTGGACGCGGGCGGCGGAAGGGCTGAGCGCCGTCACCGGTACCACCCCTTGCCGCCCTGGCGCGAAGGATCAACCGATGCGGTACAGGCTGCCGCCGACGCCGAGATATTCGACAACTCCCTGGGGATCTCCATTTGCCGCTCCGTAGAAGTTGGCAACGGTAACTGCTCCGCTAAGGATACCGTCCGCCTGATAGTCGCTCGAGGAATAAATGATCAGGTCGTTCGAATAGGTACCGGAACCGTGTGAAAACCTGACATCCGAAATGTTTATTCCATTGAGATAAAGAGTATCGTCAGATCCTGAGAAATCGAAAATGGTGTCGAACCCATCGTTCTGACTAAAATCATATACGTAATTGTCGCTGTAGTTGCCCCCAATCAAGGTGTCGTCGCCCTGATTTCCGATCAACCAATCTATGCCCGATTCGGTGGGCTGATCCCCTATGAGAAGATCGTTTCCGGTACCGCCATAAAGCGTATCATTGTTGTTTCCGCCGATGAGCGTATCGCTTCCATCATGTCCGATGATGAGGTCGTCCTGGTCTTCACCGAAAAGAAGGTCGTTGCCTGCCCCTCCAGCAAGCGAGTCGTTCCCCTGCCCTCCCTTCATACTGTCGTTACCGTCATCGCCATTGAGAACGTCATTGTACGGCGATCCGAAAACAATATCGTCTCCACCACCCGCATTGACAGTAACGGCGACATTGAATGGCCCAAAGGTTTCCGAGTTCTGATTTCCATTATAGGTCGGCATCATGTCCTCATCTTATGGATTTTATTGGAAATTTGACCATGGGATAGCAATCATCGACTCGCATGTTGCGAGCGATGCGATCCGCATCCCTCAACCGAGTTTAGATCTAGTCGCGCTGAAGGGATTTGAGTGCCGTGTAGAGGCCCGCGGCCTTTTGAACATCGGCGTCATCGTTGCCGCGCGTGAAAAGAACTGCGCCAACAACCGCGTCGGCTCCGGATTTGCCATTGGTAACGGCATACCGGTGCATCCCCGACTTCCCGGACTGGTCGGGCGACGACAACGCCGAACTCAAGGATCCCGACAAAATGGATGCAAGCAAGCCGTTGGCCGTCGCATCGCCGGAATCAAGATCAACAATGCTCATCTGGTCATCCGGAATATCGGCCGTGCGATCGAAACTGACGGATGACAACAAGGTGGAAGAGCCGCTTCCAACATCCTGCCGGCTCACGGAGACCTCGCCAAGTCTCGCATTGGCCAGTGACGACGGATCGTAGGGATCTTCAGCGCCGCCCTCTTTCATAATCGCTGACATATCGGGACGCACCACCCCGGCCGCAGCCAGCGATTTACGAATGATGTCGTTGGCAGCCCCCCCAAGAACGGCCACCTCGTGGTCCGACGTGTTGAGGGCGTTCTTGGTGAAGTCCGAAACCTTTCCCCAATAGTCCGACAACTTATTGGACCAGTCGGAAAATGCGTTCATGAAGTTCGCAACGCCGACATTCCTTATCTTGTCGTTGCCGGGCATGGAGATATCCGATGGGGTGTACCCCTCGCCGATGGAATAGGACATTCCCGGCTTGAGATTCTGGATGGCGGATCTGAGATCGACGACCACCCCTGAGGCTCCCCCCGCAGGCCCGGCATTCGCCGGCGCCACAGCGGGTTTTTGAGGATTTGCCTGAACTGTGCTTGACAGCCGGATGTTTCCGGCCATCGCCGGATCTGATGTCACCTTCATGACGCGCTCCTTCGCGGGGTGAGCCGCCCGGTCCGGCCCCCCCGCAACCTGGCACGTCAGTCCCCAGCCCTAAATGCCCCTAAAGCGTGTTCAGGATGCATCGTTTCGTCACTTCCGGCAATCAGAAACTCTCTTCAAAGATGCAAATTCTTTCGCGGCTTCGATCTATCCATTCAACCGGCCAATTCGCGCGACCGCCGGGTGGCGGCGGCGATGGCGGTGGTCATCACCGGCTGCACGCCCTCCGGCGCCATCAGCACCTCGAGCGCGGCCTGGGTTGTGCCGTTCGGGCTGGTCACCGCCTTGCGCAGATCGGCGGCCTCCTGCTGAGGCGAGGCGTCGAGCAGCGCACCGGCCCCCGACACGGTGGCGCGGGCCAGCCGCATCGCCAGATCGGCCGGCAGTCCGGCGGCCTCGCCGGCCTTCGCCATCGCCTCGACCAGGAAGAAGACATAGGCCGGGCCGCTGCCCGACACGGCGGTGACGGGATCCAGCAGCCCTTCGTCCTCCACCCAGGCGACATCGCCGACGGCGCGCAGCAGGCGGTCGGACAGGTCGCGCTGGTCAGCGCTGACACGGGAATTGGCGACGGCGACGGTCATGCCCCGGCCGATGGCGGCCGGCGTGTTGGGCATGGAGCGGACCACGACCGTCCCCTCTCCCAGCAGCCGTTCGAAATAGGCGATGGTCTTGCCGGCGGCGATCGACAGGAAGACGGTGTCGGGGCCGACCAGGGCACGGTAGGACGGCAGCGCCTCCTCCATCACCTGCGGCTTCACCGCCAGGACGACCACGTCGGGAACTAAGCCGTCCGGCAGGGCGTCGGCGCCGGATGCCAGGGTGACACGGGCGTCGCCCGCCACCGATTGCGGCAGGCCGGCGCGGTCGACCACCACGACGCGCGACGCCGTCCCCGCTGCAAGCCAGCCGTCCAGCATCGCCCCGCCCATCTTCCCGCAGCCGACCAACAGCAGCGACGCACCCGATTCCGCCGTCATGACCCCTGCCCCTCTCCGGTTCACCGGGGCTTTCACGCCCAGGCATCTTGTCTTGTTACGCTTCGCCCATGGTGTCGAGAATAGCAGCGGACACCGCCTCGGACGCCGACTTCCCGCCCCAGATCACGAACTGGAAGGCGGGATAGAAGCGCTCGCATTCCGACAAGGCGATCTCCACCAGATCCTCAAGCTGCTCCACCGCGGCGCCACGCGCCCCACGCAGCAGCATGGTCTGGCGGAACATCGGCGTATGCTCTTCCGAGCAGACGTCGAAATGGCCCAGCCACATGCGGCCGTTGACCTCGGCCAGCAGCTCGGCGACGGCGGTGCGGCGGGCGGCCTGGACCTTCATGTCGAACTGGCAGGAGAACTGCATCGCGGCAACGTCCGGCTGCCAGACGAAATAGAGCCGGTAATCGCACCAGCGCCCGCCGATCTCGACGACCAGTTCGTCCTCGGTGGCGCGGTCGAAGGGCCATTCGTTGGCGGTGACGATCTCCTCGACCACGTCGAGCGGATTGTGGGCGGAAGTGGTGGTTTCGACGGCGACTGCCGACATGTCCGCGTCCTCCTGTGAAGGCGCTATGGGCGGTACCGTTCACCAGGACCGAAGAGACGCGCCGGCGACAGCGCGCGGTCCGGGCCAATACCCCAAGATGATGAAAAAACGGGCTGAATCGAGGGCGAGACTGGCGCCGGCGCACACCCATCCGGCCGCGGGAAGCGGCGCGGACAGGGACGACGGGAGGGGGCGTCGGGTGTGTGGGCGGCGGCGCCGACGCTCAGGCGGCCGGGGTGGCCTTGCCGGGCTTGCCCTCTTCCGGCTTGGCGCCCGCCGGATCGGCCTCGACCACGGCGGGGACACCGGCGGCCTCGACCGGGACCGGCAGCGGCGCCTTCGCGGCGCTCAGCGATGCGACGGTCGCCTCAAGGGCGGCCAGCCGCTCGGCCATCGCCTCCTGCTCCTCGCGGGCCTTGGCGGCCATGGCGCGGACAGCCTCGTATTCCTCGCGGCTGACCACGTCCATCCGCGACAGAACACGTTCGAGCTGGGCACGAAGCTGGCCTTCGGCCTCTTCGCGCAAGGACGAGAAGGCGCCGAGAGCGCCACCCGCCACACGGGCGAGATCGTCCAAAATCCTGTTGTCCACCTGCATCGCTCTGACTTCCGGTTACCGTTCGTTCATTATGGACGCCGCGCGCGGCGACTTCAACGCCCTTGGCCGTGTGGGCAGGCCGTCAATTTCGCCGGGGCATTATTTGGGCCGGCCGTCATTTCGCGGGCGCCGCGTTGAAGCGGTCGCGCAGCGCCTTCAGGTCCAGGGTCTGGGTCGGGCCGGCCCAGGGACCGGTCATGCGCAGGGTCAGCGGCGGCAGGTCGCCGTCCGTCTTCACCTTCAGGGTCAAACCCAAATCCACCTCCTCCTCGGCCAGCGAGACGGTGCCGGCCAGCGTGCCGTCGGCCGGCGCGGTGGTCAGGCGGGCATCCTCGGTGCGGATCACCCCGTTGTCGATGGCGAAGCGGGCGTCGAGCCGGTCGAGCTTCGTCTCTCCGCCCCGGAGCGCGCCGGCGACCGCGGTCAGCACCTCCTGTGTGCGCTCCACCCCGGCAAGGCGGCTGCGCAATGCCGCGAGGTCGACGCCGCGCAGCACGCCGCCCGACGCCACCGCCCGGCCGCGGCCGGTCAGGCTGCGGAGCAGCGCGTCGCCATGGCCGCTGCCCGACAGGGTCACGTCGAGATCGACTGTGCCGCCGCTGAGGCTGAGCCCGGTGAGGCCGGACAGCGCATTGCCCGTGTCGGCCTTGATGACGGTGAGATCGGCGTCGAGCTTCGGCGCCTGCCCGGCCGCGGTGGCGAGACGGCCGCTGAGGCCGATCTGGCCGCCCTGCCACTCACCGTCCAGCTGCTCCAGGGTTGCGACGCCCTTGGACAGGGTCGCCCGCAGCGCCGGCTGGGCGATGCGCTGCCCGCCCACTGTCAGGGAGGTGGAGGTCAGGCCGAGGCGACCGTCCAGCGACTGCATCCAGGCGAGGTCGGACAGCGGGTCGGCCGGTGTTGCGGCGGGATCGCCAGCGGCGGAGGCAGGGCGACCGGCGCCGTCGCCGACCAGCGGGGCGTTGCGCAGCCGGTCGAGATCGAGGTCGCCGGTCTGGATGTCGGCCTGGAAGGCGGGGCGTTCAGCCTTGCGGTCCAGCACCAGCTTGCCGCGCAGGGGCACGCCGGCGACCAGCCCCTGGAGGTTGTTCAGGGCAGGAGACGCCGCCGAACCCGACATCTCGCCATAGAGATCGAGCGGGCCATAGGCGCGGGCCAGGCCGGTGTCGGTGAACAGGGCGGCGATCCGCCCCATCTCCGGATGGGTGAGACGAAGCTTGAGGTCGGCGCTGGGCGTGCGGTCCAGCCCAAGTAGAACGCCGCCGGCCTCCAGCGTGCCGCCGAGCATGCCGGCCGAGGCCTCCACCGCCAGCCGCTCGCCGTCGCCGGCCAGCCGCGCCTTGGCGCTGACGGCACCCAGCCGCTCCGGCACCGGCAGGCCGCGCGGCCAGGACACCGCACTGGGCAGGCCACCCAGCGACTTGGCATCGGCCGTCAGGGCGAGATTCACGCCGCGCAGCGGGATCAGGCTGGCGACCTGACCGTCGATGCGGGCCTGGAGGCCGGCGATGTCGTCCACCTTGGCCTCGCGCACCGTCAGCGCGCCGGAGGCGACCGTGGCGTCGAGGCGCAGCCCCTGCACCGGCAGCCCGCCCACCGTCAGCTGCCCGACCCGCAGATCGAGGTTGGCGTCGGCAATGCCGATCATGCGCTGCGGTGTCTGGGCGGAACCGGTGGAGCCGTTGGCGGTCCCATTGCGCGGGCCGACGGCGCGGTTGGCCGGCTGCGCAGCGGTCTGGGAGGACCCCTGGGAGGGCGCCTGGGCGGTCGTGGGGTCGGCCGGCAGGTAGCCGTCCAGATTGAGGCGGTCGAGCTCCAGCCGGGCGCCGAAGGCGGGACGGCCGCGGTCGACATAGGCGATGGCGCCGCTGAGGCGGCTGCTGTCGAAGCGAAAATCGAGGCCCGACAGCTCGAAGCGGTCGGCATGGCCCTGGAGACGGCCCGACAGCGAGGCGCGGCGCAGCCGGTCGGCCGGGACGCCGTGCAGGTCGAGCTTCGCCCAGTCCAGCAGGGCGCGCAGGTTGTCGGCGTTCGCCTCCATCCGCACATCCAGCGTCGGCTGGCCGCCCGGCGTCGTCACCTCCCCCGCCGCGACGAAGTCGGAGCCGCCGGGCAGAAGCGCGCTGATCCGGTCGATGTTCAGCCGGCCGCCGGAGAGGCTGGCTTCGATCCGGCCCTGCCGCACCACGCCGCGGTTATAGGCGATGGCGTCGACGGCGACATCCAGCTTGGCCTCCACCCCGGCCGGCAGCACGACGGACAGGGACTGCGCCTTGCCGCCGCCGGAAGCGTCCACGGTGCCGGACGCGGCGGATGGGGCGGACGCGGTGTTGCCGGCGCTGCGCGCGCCCTGCGCCAGCCAGGCATCGAGGTCGAGACGGTTGACGGCGAGGGTCAGTTCGGTGCGCGGTTCCTCGCGCTTGGCGGGATCGCCGGCGCGGAGCGTGGCGTTGCCGGTGGCGCGCGTGTCGCCCAGTTGCGCTTCCAGTCCGGAGAAGGTGGCGAGGCTGGTCCCCGCCTCGACCGTCGAGCGCAGGCTGAAGGGCTGGGCCAGCGCCGCCGGGGCCCAGGAGGATTTGGGAGAGTCGATCAGCTTGGCGAAGTCGCTGCCCTCGGCGCGCAGATCGCCCTGGACCTTCGAGCCGTTCCCGCTGTTGCCGCCGCCGGTCAGGATGCCGGCGAAGCGCAGGGTGGCGTCGGTGTGCGGCATCGACAGGGTGGCGCGCACCGGCACCGCCGCCCCTTCGGTGAAGCGGCCGGCGGTCGCCTCGCCATGCAGGGACAGGCCGCGCAGGCGGAAGTCGCCCTGGATCTGGAAGGGGCCGTTCAGGCTGCCGGCGGCGATGCGGGCGCTGAGGCCCGCCACCGTCTCGGTCCGGCCGTTGCGGTCGTCGCGGTAGATAATCGTGCCGTTGTCGATCAGCACCTGATCGAAGCTGACGGCGGAAACCAGCCCCTCGGCCGCCCCCAGCCCGTCGCCGCCGCGGGTACCGGCAGTGGACAGGTCCCAGTTGATGCGGCCGTCCTTCAGCACCTCGACCACGAAGGTGGGTTCAACCAGCGCAATGCTTTCGACCTGGATGCGGCCGCCCAGCAGCGGGCCGAGCGCCACCCGGGCGTCGAGCTTCTTCAAGCGCACCATGTCGGGTTCGGCGGCGCCGGCGGCGTTGGCGAGCCGGGCGTCGCGCACCGTCAGCGCCGGCGACGGCAGCAGGGTGAAGCCGACATCGCCCCGCAACTCCACCTGCCGGCCGGTCGCCTGCGACACCCGCTCGGCGATGATGCCCTTGTAGGCGTTCCAGTCGATGAGGCTCGGCGCCGCCAGCAGCAGACCGGCCGAAACCGCCAGTCCGGCCAGTGCAGCGATCAGGATCTTCTTCACCGGGTTTCCGCCTTCCCTGCGACCGGCCCTGTCGTCGGCCGCGCCCCTTTGCCACGTCTATACAAAGACCAGTTCCCCCACCCACCGCACCGTCCGCTTCCGGTGCGCGCCATCCTTCGGTAAGCTAGCGCCCGCAGAAGAAACAAGCAATTTGGGCAATCCCACGGCCAAGTCGGGATCTGCCCGGATTTTTCGCAAAGTTTTTCCGTCCCGCCGCCCGCCGGAATCGGCCGCGCGGCGCCGAACCCCCTGAAAACAGCCACCGGAGACCGTGCCATGGGCGACGTGGTCAACCTCAACCGTTTCCGCAAGACCCGCGACAAGGCGGAGCGCACCCGGGAGGCGGAGGCGAATCGGGCCCGATTCGGCCGCACCAAGGCAGAGAAGGAGCGCGACCGCAAGGACGCCGAGCGGCGCACTCAGACTTTGGATGGGCATAAGCTGGATGGGGAGGACTGACCGCATAAACCGAAAGCACGGCAAAGACCAAGCTGTGAGGTGGGAATAACCTCTGCTTTTTTGTTACTATTGGGTATGCCAATAGTTCCCTATTGCGACTATCGGGGCGGTTGTGTGACAGTGCCGGTCATGGGCGCCGGCGGGCGCTTTCCTAGGCTGATGGGGAGGGCCGTCTTCATGGTCGACATGACGTCTTTTCGCGGTTCGGTGCAGACGCCTCAGACGCAAACCCCCAGCTGGCTGCCGGCAATCCGCTCGGTCGAGATGGACCGGCCATGGGTCTGGCTGGCGTCGGCCTGGCAGGACATGATGGCTGCCCCCGGCATCAGCTTTGCCTACGGCGCGCTGGCGGTGATCTCCAGCCTGGTGCTGGTGGTCGGGCTGGCGACGCTGGACATGGAATATCTGCTGCTGCCGATGGCGGCCGGCTTCATGCTGGTCGGGCCGCTGTTCGCCGTCGGGCTCTATGAGACCAGCCGCCTGCTGGAGCTGGGCGAACGGCCGACGCTGGCCAAGGTGGTTGCCGCCTATCGCCGCAACGGGGTGCAGATCGCCGGGATCGGCATGGTGCTGATGCTGGCGCTGCTGGCCTGGATCCGCGTCGCCTTCCTGATCTTCGCCCTGTTCTTCTCCGGCGAACCGCCGGCGCTGGACCAGCTGGTCGACCGCATCTTCTTCTCGGCGGAGACCATTCCCTTCCTGCTGATCGGGACGGTGTTCGGCGGGATCATCGCGACGGCGGTGTTCTCCATCGCCGTGGTGTCGGTGCCGATGCTGCTGGACCGTGAGACCGACGTCTTCACCGCCATGGCGACCAGCATCGCAGTGGTGCGCGCCAACGTCAAACCGATGGTCGCCTGGGGCTTCCTGATCGCCCTGTTCATGAGCGCCGGGATGGTCACCGGCTTCCTCGGGCTGGCCATCGCCCTGCCGGTCGTCGGGCATGCCTCCTGGCATTGCTACCGCGATCTGGTCGGCATCGGGCGATGACGTAGGGCAACACACTCCGCAAGCAGACGAAGCCCCTCTCCCCCGGCGGGAGAGGGGCTTTTTTCATCCCTTCTTGAAGAAGGCCTCGGCCGCCGATTTCTGCGCCTGCTTGGCGGCAATGGCGGCGCGGGCGCGGGTGATTTCCGCTTCCAGCGTGGCGATGTAGGCCTCGATCTCGGCCACGCCCATCACGGTCAGATCCTTGGGCGCCGGCTTGGCCTTGCGCGGCTCCAGATCCTCGAAACGCTCGTCGATGGCCATGATCGGGTCCCTCCCCCTGCCGTGTTTTCAACCCGTTGTCCGGCTTGTCAGACCGGTTGGGCAAATCTACCTTTCGGGCCGGACATTGCCAAACAGACAAAAACGGAAGGGATGACCGCCATGGGTCTAAGCTTGCCCGACAGCATGCGCTGCGTCGAGATCACCCAGCCCGGCGGGCCGGAGGTGCTGCGCCCCGCCCGCCGCCCTGCCCCGGTGCCCGGCCCCGGCGAAATCCTGGTGGAAGTCGTCGCCGCCGGCGTGAACCGTCCCGACACGCTGCAACGCCAGGGCCGCTACGACCCGCCGCCGGGCGCATCCGACCTGCCGGGGCTTGAGCTGTCCGGCACGGTGATCGCCATCGGCGAAGGTGTGGAGAACTGGGCCAGCGGCGACAGGGTCTGCGCCCTGGTGGCCGGCGGCGGCTATGCCGAATATTGCGTGGTGCCGGCGGTGCAGGCCCTGCCGGTGCCGGGCCCGCTGTCGATGGTCGAGGCGGCGGCGGTGCCGGAAACCTTCTTCACCGTCTGGACCAACGTGTTCGAGCGCGGCGCCCTGAAGCGCGGCGAGACCCTGCTGATCCATGGCGGATCGAGCGGTATCGGCACCACCGCCATCCAGTTGGCCAAGGCCTTCGGCGCGACGGTGTTCACCACCGCCGGCAGCGACGACAAGTGCCGGGCCTGCGAGGAGCTGGGTGCCGACCGCGCCATCAACTATAGGACCGAGGATTTCGTCGCGGTCATCCGCGAGGCGACCGGCGGTCGCGGCGTCGATGTGGTGCTGGACATGGTCGGTGGCGACTACATCGCCCGCGACATCGACATCATGGCGGTGGACGGCCGTCACGTCTCCATCGCCTTCCTGCAAGGGGCGAAGGTGTCGCTGAACATGGCTCCGGTGATGACCAAGCGGCTGACGCTGACCGGATCGACGCTGCGCGCCCGCCCGGTGGCGGAGAAGGGCCGCATCGCCACGGCCTTGCGCGAGCATGTCTGGCCGCTGCTGGAGACCGGCGGCATCAAGCCGCAGATCCACGCCACCTTCCCGCTGGAACAGGCGGACGAGGCGCACCGGCTGATGGAAAGCAGCGCGCATATCGGCAAGATCGTGCTGACGGTGGGGCCGGACGCAGCCTGATTTTGCGCTTTTCTTCGCCGCTGCGGCGCCGTCGGGCTTGCCATCCGCTGCCAAGACAGGTTAGCAGAGGCGAGCGGGCGGCCGGGATTTCCCGGTGCGCCTGCGCAAGCATGCTTACGCGGACCGGTATTCGCCCTATATCGTGGTGACGAGAATGGGGCGGCTGCCCCCGGAGTCGCGAAGCCGGGTCGCGAAGCCGTCCCCGCGCCGCATAACCAGTTTGAACGGCCGGCCGCACCACCCGCCAGCGGGTGCGGCCGGTAAAGAAGTTTGTCAGGAGGGATGATGGCTCTGCCCTTGATGCCGAAAGCGACAGCCGTCTGGCTGGTCGAGAACACGTCCTTGTCCTTCGAGCAGATCGCCGCCTTCTGCGGCATGCATTCGCTGGAAGTCCAGGCCATCGCCGACGGCGAGGTCGCGGTCGGCATGGTGGGGCTGGACCCCATCGCCAACGGCCAGCTGACCAAGCAGGAGATCGAGCGCTGCGAGAAGAATCAGGACCTGCGCCTGAAGCTTCTGGTCGCCGACCTGCCGCAGGTCGCCTCCCGCTCCAAGGGTCCGCGCTACACCCCGATCACCAAGCGCGGCGACAAGCCCGACGCCATCGCCTGGCTGCTGAAGCACCATCCGGAGCTGTCGGACGCCCAAGTCTGCCGCCTGATCGGCACCACCAAGCCGACCATCGCCGCGGTGCGCGACCGCACCCACTGGAACGTCGCCAACATCAAGCCGCGCAGCCCGGTGATGCTGGGCCTCTGTTCCCAGCGCGAGCTGGAAGAGGCGCTGGCGCTGGCGATCCGCCGCGGCGGCGTGCCGCGTGCCCCGGAGGATGCCGCCGAGGACTTCTACGGGGAAGGCCGCGAGGACGACCGCTATTCCGAACAGGAAGACGCGCACTGAGGGGGGTGTCCCTCTCCCCGAGCGGGGGGAGGGAATACCGCTTGAAGAGAGCTTAGAATCCGGCCATGACCGATCCCACCACCCCTCCGCCCCGGCTCGTCGTCGGCATCAGCGGCGCGTCGGGAGTGATCTACGGCATCCGCATGCTGCAGACGCTGCGGCGGCTCGGTGTCGAATCGCATCTGGTGGTCAGCCGGTCGGCCGAGGTCACGCTGGCGCATGAAACCGCCATGAAGGTGGCCGAGCTGCGGGCGCTGGCCGATGTCAGCTATGCCGCCGCCGACATCGGTGCGGCCGTGTCCAGCGGCAGCTTCCGCACGCTCGGCATGGTGGTCGCCCCCTGCTCCGTCCGGACGATGAGCGAGATCGCCAGCGGCGTCACCTCCACCCTGCTGACGCGGGCGGCCGACGTGGCGCTGAAGGAACGGCGCCGGCTGGTGCTGATGGTGCGGGAGACCCCGCTGCATCTGGGCCACCTGCGCACCATGACCGCGCTGGCCGAAATGGGGGCGGTGATCGCGCCGCCGGTCCCGGCCTTCTACGCCAAACCGCAGGGCATCGACGATCTGGTCGACCATTCCGTCGGCCGGGTGCTGGACCTGTTCGGGCTGGACGCCGGAAACCTGCGGCGCTGGGGCGAACGTCAGGGAGACACCTGACCCGCGACGGTCGCCTAACAGGTGGCTTGGAGCGCGGGCGCAATGCCATTATACCGCTGTCGATGCACCACGACGCGGAACCGGCATCGCCGCCGGCCGGCGCCAAAGGGGAAAAGCCCATCATGCCCTTCAGCAGCAAACCGTCCGAGCCCATCCGCCAGCTTCTGGCCGGCATCAAGGCATTCCGCGCCCGCTATTACGAGCGGCGCCCCGACAGCATGCGGCAGCTGGCGACCGAAGGGCAGCACCCGGAAGTCCTTCTGATCGGCTGCTCCGACAGCCGCGTCGACCCGGCGCTGCTGACGATGGCGGAACCCGGCGAGATGTTCGTCGTGCGCAATGTCGCCAACCTCGTCCCGCCCTACCAGCCCGACGGCGCCTATCACGGCACCTCGGCCGCCATCGAATATGCGGTCAAGGCGCTGAAGGTGTCGGAGATCATCGTGCTGGGCCATGCCAAGTGCGGCGGCATCCAGGGCCTGATCCGGCTGCGCGCCGGGCAGAAGGCGGAGGACGATTTCGTTTCCCCCTGGGTGTCCATCGCCGGTTCGGCGCTCGACCCCTATGTCGGGCCGGAAGGCTCCGAACAGGCGCGCGCCGATGCGGAGAAGCTGCAGAACACGCCGGCGGTGATCGAACGCGCCGCGGTCCGCGCGTCGGTCGAGAACCTGATGACCTTCCCCTTCGTCCGCGAAGGGGTGGAGGCCGGCACGCTGAACATCCATGGCTGGTGGTTCGACATCGAGTCGGGCGAGATGTGGGCGATCCATCCCGTCACCCGACTGTTCCAGCCGGTCGAGTGAGCGGCTCGGCGAGCCGTTTCAGACCAGGAAGCGTTAACCCGAGTGCCGGCACGGGATTTGCCGGCCCCCTGCCCTGTTGAGGGCGAAGGAAGAACTCTCCTTCGCAATCCTCATAAGGGAAAGGGACTGCCATGAAGACCGCGCTCCGCTTCGTGATCGTCGCCGCCGTGCCGTTGGCGCTCGCCGCCTGCAACCAGACCAGCAGCAACAGCGGTGGCGGGCTGTTCGGCAACAGCGGCGGGGGTGGGCTGTTCGGGTCGGGAAATTCCGATTCCTATGTCCGCAACGGCCGCTGCGACGATCCGCGCTACAACACCTCCAACGGCGGCCATGCCGAGTCCGGGACCGACGATTACGACTGCTCCCGCTACGGCAACGGCCTGAAGCGCTGAGCCAGCGCCGCCAGTTCCGCGGCCATGCGCCCGGCGACCGCAGGCCAGTCGCCGGGCGCCTGCTGCCGGAACAGGCAGGCGGTCGGATACCAGGGGCTGTCGTCACGGCCGGTCAGCCAGCGCCAGTCCGCCGAGAAGGGCAGCACCACCCACAGCGGCACGCCCAGCGCGCCGGCGAGATGGGCCGGACCGGTGCAGGACGACACAACCAGATCCAGGTTCGCCATGATCGCCGCGGTGTCGGCAAAATCCGATATGGCGCTCCCCAGATCGGTGAAGCTCTCCGGCATGACGCTCTCGGCGAGGCCGGCACGTCCCGGCCCCATCTGCAATCCATAAAATTGGCAGCCCGGCACATCGAACAGGCCACGCAGACCGGCGAGCCTGGGCGAGCGCTCCTCGTCGCCGGGGAAGCGCGGGTTGCCGGCCCAGACGACACCGACACGCAGCGCGTCCCGCGGCCCCAGCCGCTCCCGCCAGCGGGCGACGCGCGCCGGGTCGGGGCGCAGATAGGGGATATCGGCGGGCACGCCGTCGAGGCCGGTGGCAAAGGCGTGCGGCAGGCTCATCAGCGGACATTCGAGATCGAAGGGCGGCAACGGATCGCCACGGGCGATGACCTGCGCCGCCCCCTCAAGCCCGGTCGTCAGGGGCAGCAAGGGCCGCTGCACCTCCAGTACCACCCGGCCACCGCGGGCCGCCACCAACGGGACATAACGCAGGAACTGCAACGTGTCGCCCAGCCCCTGCTCGGCATAAAGCAGGATGGTGCGGCCGTTCAGCGGCTCGCCCTGCCACGATGGCTGATGGAATGGCCGCCAGGGCGGATCAGCATGGGCGTCACGGCGGCGCCAGTCGAACTCGGGCCAGCCGCGCCGATAATCGCCGGCCATCAACCGGGCGAAGCCGAGATTCCAGTGCAGGCCGACATCCTGCGGCCGGTCGGCCAGTGCGTGTTCGAACGCGACGGCAGCCTCCGCCGGGCGAGCCATGGCGACCAGGGCGATGCCGCGTGCCGCATGGACCGACGGGTCGGGTCGCAGGCGCTCCGCCATGGCGAAGGCGTCCAGCGAGTCCGGGAAGCGGGCGAGCTTGGCCAGGACGGCGCCCAGCACCTCCCACGGCTCGGCAGCATTGCGGTCGAGAGCCAGAGACTCACGGGCGGCGGACTCAGCCTCCGCCCAGCGGCGCTGGGCCGCCAGGGCGGCGGCAAGCGTCGCAAGGGCAACCGAACGGGTGACGGCAGACCGGGCGTTCAGGTTCAGCGAGCGGCGGGCACAGCGTTCGGCCGCCCTTGCATCGCCGCAGGACAGCAGAGCGGCGGCGCGGTTCGCCAGCGCGTCGGCATGGTCGGGCGCCAGGGCCAGCGCATGGCCGGCGGCCGTCAGCGCGGCCGGCACCTGCCCCAGCCGGCGCAACGCACCGGCGCGGCTGGCATGGGCATCGGCGAGGTCCGGCATCAGGCGCAGCGCCCGGCCATAGTGCTGCACGGCGTCGTCGAGGGCGCCGGCGGACTGCTCGACGCCGGCAAGGTTCGACAGCCCGCCGGCCCCGTCGGGACGCAACGCCACGGCAAGGCGCAGGCAGCGCTGCGCCGCCGCCTGCCGGCCGGTCTGGGCGGCGAGCACCCCCAGAAGCTGCATGGCGTCGGCATATTCGGGGTCGGCGCCGAGGATTCGGCGGTAGATGTCCTCCGCCTCCGCCACACGACCCGCCTGATGGTGGTCCAGCGCGATCAGCAGGGCCTGCGACAAAGTAACCATCGGCACACATGCGAAGTGATGGAGGGAGTAACGGGCTTGCTGCCGGGAACGGGATCATGCCTCTTCGGAACCCGCCCGGTCCAGCCGGGCCTATGCCTGAAATCGTCGCAAACGGTCACAGAATTGGGATTTTCCCTGGATTGTCATGACGCTGACCCATCGTTATTGTCCGCGCCGTTCTTCGAGGAGCGGATCATGACCACCCGCCCAATCCGGGCACTCTTCTGCCACTCCGGCCTCCGCCGGTTTACTCTCGCCGCCGCCCTGACCGCCTGGTTCGGAACAGTTGGTTTCGGGATCGCCGCTGTGCAGGCCAATGAGGGTGCCAAGCCGAACGGCTGCCCATGGGCCCAGGACGTGACGCTGGAGATCAACGGCAAGACGCTGACCCTGAAACAGGACGCCTTCACCACCACCAGCTCCGAACCGCTGGAGATCGAGCAGTTCAAGGTGTTCCCGCTGATCGACCAGTTGAAGCTGCGCATCATCGGCCCGAAGGGGCGCGAGTGGGAGGCGGCGCTGACCCGTCTGGTCAGCGGCAAGCGGTGCAGCGCCTTCTATGCCGGCAAGCCGGTGCTGGTGTCCAACACCGTGCGCGATCCGAACGAGCTGATCCTGAACCGCTAGGTCAGTTCCCCAGCACGCCCGGCAGCACCCTTACCAACTCCTCCAAAGCCGGGTCGCCGCCGGGCACCAGCAGCGCCATGTTGGCGGCGGCAAGCTCCACGCCGCCGCCCGGCTGCGGGGTGAAGCCCGCCGCGGCGAACAGGCGGTCCTGCTGGACCCGCTCGGCCTCCAGTTCCGCGGCCTTCATGCGGCGATAGAAGGCGTCGTCCTCCGCCTTGGCACGGCGGCGCAGGGCGCGCAGTGGACGCACAACCTCCTCCCGCCAGCCGGCGACCGCCCCGTCGATACGGGCCAGTTCCTCGGCCGACAGGCGGATGCCGCATTCCAGGCCGGCCCAGGCGGCGAACAGCAGCACATTCACGTCGACCCCGCGCCGGTCCTGAAGGGACAAGCAGCAGGCCGGCACACCCGGCCGCCCATAGACGGCCAGGGAGAAATCCCAGAACGGATTCGCCGACATGCTGCCCATCTCTGCCGGCGTCAGTCGCCGAAGCTGATGTTCAGGCCGCGGGCCGTCTTCACCAGCGCACCGTCCAGCTCGACGCAGGAGTAATGCTCGATCGCCTCGGTGATCGGCACGTCGATGACGCCGCGGTTCGACCAGGCGACCATGCGGTTGAACTTGCCCTCCGCGATCAGGTCGACGGCATGGACGCCGAAGGCCGAGGCGATCAGGCGGTCACGCGGGCTGGGCATGCTGCCGCGCTGGACATGGCCCAGCACGGTGACGCGGGTTTCGGCCCCGGTGGCGTCGGCGATCTTCTCGCCGATATAGTCGCCGATGCCGCCATAGCGCTTCTCGCCGCCCTGGAGGATCTTCTTGACCCCGGTTCCTTCCAGCGTCTTCACCGCCTCCGACACCACGACCAGGGCGAAGTTGCGGCCGGAGTCGCGGACGCTTTGGATTTTGGCGGCGATGCTTTCGATGGAATAGGGGATCTCCGGGATCAGGATCACGTCGGCCCCGCCGGCGATGCCGGCCGCCAGCGCGATGTGGCCGGCGTCGCGGCCCATCACCTCCAGCACCATCACGCGGTGGTGGCTGGCGGCGGTCGGTTGCAGGCGGTCCAGCGCCTCCACCGCCACGGCGACGGCAGTGTCGTAGCCGACCGAAACCTCGGTCTTGCCCAGATCGTTGTCGATGGTCTTGGGCACGCCCACCATCGGGAAGCCGCCCTTCTGCGCCAGCTTGTGCAGAATGGCGAAACTGCCGTCGCCGCCGATGCCGATCAGCGCGTCCAGCCCGAGTTCGCGGTAGCCGCCGACGATCTCGTCGGAGCGGTCCTTCAGCGTGCCGTCGGGCATCGGATAGGCGAAGGGGTCGCCGCGGTTGGTCGTGCCCAGGATGGTGCCGCCCTGGCGCATCATGTGGCCGTCGACGGAGCCGAGATCGAGCGTCTGGTACTGCACCGGGCGCTGGAGAAGGCCCTGGGTGCCTTCCTTGATGCCCAGCACCTGCCAGCCATAGCCGGTGGCGCGGTGGACCACCGCACGGATGACCGCGTTCAGCCCGGCGCAATCGCCGCCGCTGGTCAGGATGCCGATGCGCTTGCCGGCTTTATTAGGGGCAGTCATTGAGGGTTTCCCGTCCCGTTCGCCTGTTCGTTGAAATGGACCACCATGTTACCGGAACAGAACTTTCCCGCAATCGTTGCCCGCATCCGCAAAGGGGGCATTGCGCCGGCCGCATTCCCTCCGGCGCGACGCCGGGCATGCCAAAGGGCCGAGCCGGCGGTTTGGCGGTGCCGTATCGCCGGAAATCTGGTATAGTCCGGTCCGCCCAGCCAAGGGTCACCCGCAAGAGCACCCCCGTCCCACCCGGGGCAACGGCCATTCCTAACGGGCGCGATGAACGAGCAAGAGATTTTGAAGGAAAAGCTGGCGAGCTTGCGCAGCGAGCACCGCGACCTGGACGACGTGATCGCCCGGCTGGTCGAACGCGCGCCTTATGACCAGTTGCAGATGCAGCGGCTGAAGAAGCGCAAGCTGATGCTGAAGGACCAGATCATGGTCCTGGAGAGCCGGCTGCTGCCAGACATCATCGCTTGATCATTCTCTCTCCCGGGACGGGAGAGGGAAAAGCTCGTCATCCCTTCTTCGGCACCGTGAAGAACTGGATGCCCATCTGGAAGCTGCGGGCGATGTTCTCGGCCTTGCCGATCAGGAAGTTGGCGCCTTCGGCCGGCAGGACTTCGTGGGCGGTCTGGCGGAACAGGCCGAGCCAGCGTTCGAAATGCGGCGGCTCCAGCCCCAGCGAGATGTGGACCGGCATCGGACGCCCGTCGTAGCGCTGGGTCAGCAGGGCGATGGACGACCAGAAATCGATCATCTTGCGCAGATGCGGTTCCCAATCCGTGATGGCCCGGCCGAAGATCGGGCCAAGCTCCTCGTCCTTCATGATCTTGCCGTAGAAGGTCCGCACCAGCGTCTCGATGGACGCCTCGTCGATGCCGACGGCGGCCATCCGTTCCTCCGCCATGGCGGCGCGGATGTCGCGGTGTTCCTTGCGCTGGGTGTCGCCGAGGTCTTCGCCGGAAACGGAGTCGGTCATGCGATGGGTCCGCCGAGTGAATTGAGCAAGGTCTATCCAGTCCATATAAGGCGGCACCATAAGTGGAACCATGTTCCGTCGGAAGGGCCGGAATGTCGCAGCCGCAGGGTGGGATTCGCGGAACGCCGACGCCAAGGAACGGCGCCGCCTCTGGACAGAAGCCTGACTCTTCCTATAATGCCCCGCTTTCCGGACCTTGAGGAAAGCGCCAGGCCGTGACCGCCGACCACTCCCCCAACAGCACCGCTTCGGCTACCGGCACCCAGCCGCTGGTCGGCATCATCATGGGCAGCCAGTCCGACTGGACGACGATGAAACACGCTGCCGACACCCTGGCGGCGCTGGGCGTCCCGCACGAGGTCCGCATCGTTTCCGCCCATCGCACCCCGCACCGGCTGGTGGAGTACGCCACCACCGCCAAGGCGCGCGGGCTGAAGGTGGTGATCGCCGGGGCCGGCGGTGCCGCCCATCTGCCGGGCATGGCCGCGTCGATGACGCCGCTGCCGGTCTTCGGCGTGCCGGTCGAAAGCCACGCGCTGAAGGGCATGGACAGCCTGCTGTCCATCGTGCAGATGCCGGGCGGCGTGCCAGTCGGCACGCTCGCCATCGGCAAGGCCGGCGCCATCAACGCCGCCTTGCTGGCCGGCTCGGTCATCGCCCTGATGGACCCGGCGGTGGCCGACGCGCTGGACGGCTGGCGCGCCCGCCAGACCGCCGCGGTGGCCGAAGCCCCCGTCGACGATCCTGTCTGACAACTGGCCCGATAACTGGCCCGGACAACTTGAAAGCCTCACCGTCATGACCGGCACCCCATCCGGCACTCCCCTGCCCCGCCTCGCCCCCGGTTCAACCATCGGCATGCTGGGTGCCGGACAGCTCGGCCGGATGACGGCGCTGGCCGCGGCACGTCTGGGCTACAAGACCCATGTCTACGCCCCGGACGCCGCCGACAGCCCGGCGGCGCAGGTCAGCGCCGCGGCGACCGTCGCCGGTTGGGACGATCTGGAGGCGCTGGAGCGCTTCGCCCGCTCGGTCGATGCGGTGACGCTGGAGTGGGAGAATGTGCCGGTCGCCACGGCCGAGCATCTGCGCCGCTTCACCAACCTGAACCCCGGCCCGAACGTGCTGTCGGTGGCGCAGGACCGCATCGCCGAAAAGAGCTTCGTCAACGCGCTGGGCATCGCCACCGCCCCCTGGCGCGCCGCCAGCAGCGCCGAGGAGGTCGCCCGCGCGGTGGCCGAGGTCGGTCCGCGCTGCGTCCTGAAATCGACACGGCTCGGCTATGACGGCAAGGGCCAGGCCCGGCTGGACAGCGGCAGCGATCCGGCGGCAGCCTGGGCCGGCATCGGCGGCGGCAAGCCCGGCGTGGAGGGCATCGTCGAAGGCTTCGTCACCTTCGCCTGCGAAGTGTCGGTGATCGTCGCCCGCGGCGCCGACGGCGCGATGGTCGCCTATCCGGCGGTGGAGAACCGGCACAAGGACGGCATCCTCGACGTCACCGTCGCACCCGCCGCGCCGGACAAGGTGTCGGCGGCAACCGCGGCGGAGGCCGACCACATCGCTCGGCGCATCGCCGAGGCCCTGGATCTGGTCGGCGTGCTGGCGGTGGAGATGTTCGTCACCGCCGACGGCGCCGTGCTGGTCAACGAGATGGCGCCGCGCCCGCATAATTCCGGCCACTGGACGATGGACGCCTGCGCCACCTGCCAGTTCGAACAGCTGGTCCGCGCGGTCTGCGGCCTGCCGCTGGGCTCAGTGGAGCGGGTGGCCGATGCCGAGATGACCAACCTGATCGGCGACGACGTGCTGAGCTGGCCGGAGCTGTTGGCCGAACCCGGCGCCCGCCTGCACCTGTACGGCAAGGCGGAAGCCCGGCCCGGCCGCAAGATGGGCCACGTCAACCGGCTGTTCCCGCGGCGCTGACGCCGGCACCACGGCAAAAGCCGAAAGGCCCCGCGACCGGTACGGTCGGCGGGGCCTTTTCCATTTGGATGGGGGGTCGGTCCCGTCGCCACCGACGTGCAGCCACTGCACGCGCTGCGCCGGTGGATGGACATCACCGGTTTCTCGGCCGCGACGGGACGGCTTGAGAATGGCGGTTGAGTCTGCCCGGCTCAAGGCCGAAAGAGCGCAACCTGAAGGCGCAAGCAGCGTACCGCTTCGAAGACAACCAAACGGTGTTTCGGGCTCCAGCCAGATATGGCGCCGCTCACAACGGGTATGACACCCCACAGTCGGGCAAATCCGCGATCCTCAGGAAGCGGGCATTCCATCGCCACAACCTTTCGGAGGTAATCACCGGCCGGCGTTCGGAATAAGCCTGATTTCCGCTTTTTGGTTGCGGTTCCGACATTTACGTTCAGCCAACGGTAATCGGGCGCATAGCCCTCATTGCCGAGCAAATATCACCTTTTACAGCAAAAATATCGACAGCCGGCGTGAGATGGCTGAGACAACAAGCCAATCTGGAGATCCGAAATGCGCTTTCCAGTTCTCGACGGCTGGCGCGGCTTATGCGCTTTGTTCGTCGCATTATTTCACTTCAACGCTTCAGGGCATTTCTACCTCGTTCCGTTCGTTCGCGGCAGCTATTTGTTTGTGGATTTCTTTTTTGTTCTCAGCGGCTTCGTCATCACCCACGCCTATATCCACCGCCTGAACTCGACCGCGGACGGCAGGAGTTTTTTGGTCAGACGCCTTGGCCGGGTCTGGCCGCTGCATGCCGCCACCCTGATCGCCTTCATTCCGCTGGAGATCGTGAAGGCATTGGCGGTCAGCGGCGAGACGGCGGCCTTCACCGCCCGCTTCGCGCCGTCCTCCATTCTCAGCAACCTGTTCCTTGTGCATTCCCTGGGCATCGAGGACGGGTTGACCTGGAACATTCCGAGCTGGTCGATCAGCGCCGAGTTCCTTGCTTACGTCACCTTCGCAGCGCTTTGCCTGCTGGCCCGCCGCACATGGCTGGTAACGGCATCGGCGGTGGCGCTGTCGGCTGCCGGCGCCTTCGTGGTCATGGGATGGTCTGACCAATACATAGACACCAGTTTCGACTTTGGATATTTCCGCTGCCTCTATGGCTTCTTCACCGGCCATGTGACGTATCGGCTGTTCCAGGCGGCCCGCGGTGCCGGACTGCCCAGGCTGCCGATGCGGTTGCCAATAGCCAGTTTACTCGAAGGTCTCAGCCTTGCCACGGTGGTCGTCTTCGTCGCCACAGCCCGCGGGAATGCTCTGTCCTATGCCTCACCGCTGCTGTTCGGCTTGATCGTCTGGGTGTTCGCCTTCGAAGGCGGGGTGTTTTCGCGGCGGCTGGCGATGCGGCCTTTCCAATGGCTGGGTGCCCGCTCTTACTCCGTCTACATGGTGCATGCGCTGGTCATCGCGCTGTACGAGAAGGCGGCGGTTGCGATGCAAAGGCTGTCGGGCCAGCCGATGTTCGTCGAGCAAGCGGCCGACGGCACCGAAGACCGGCTGATCTCCTTCGGTGCCACCTGGATGATGGATCTTCTGGCGCTCGCCTATCTGGGGACGGTGGTCGCGGTCGCCAGCCTGACCTATCGCTTCGTGGAGATACCAGGACAATCCAGTTTCAACGCACTGCTGCTGAAGCGGCGGAAGCTCGCGGTCCGGCCGACGGCGATGGAGGTCACCTGACCTTCTTAACCATGATGCATGACGAGGCGCCCCCGGCGTAAAAGACCCGATAGGGCCGCCTGCTCATGCCGGACACCATCGACAACGGTCATTCCGACATCGGAACGATTTCGTCAATCTCCTGGTAACGTTATTTATCGCAACCATGAGCACCCGGCAAAGTCACGTCCGGCAGTTCGCATTTGCGAGATAGATGTCTCAAATTGTTGCGTTCAAGTCGGACGAAGGTCATTTCCCATCGATGCGGCTTTTATCTCGTATCGATATTGGTTACTCTCTGTTGCATTCAGGAAGAAACTCTCTAAACTTTGATGTAATTTGTAGCCGGATGACGATGCCCTTGTCGCAGGAAAGCGCAGGTCGCTCCCCTCCCCCGATCGGACCGGCCGTCACCCCGGCCTCCGGCGCGGCCGGTCATCGCCGTCCACAGTCCAGCCGCGACCGCGACCGCTTCGTCGGCTTTGCCTTCGCCGCCGCCGATCTGCTGATCGAATCGGATCCCCAGGGCAACATCCTGTTTTCCGCCGGCGCGCGCTGCCGGCTGACCAAGGGCGAGGTCGGCGGGCTGGTCGGCAGCAACCTGATGGAGGTGGTGGCCCCCGGCGACCGCAAATACGTCCATGTCCTGTTCGACCGCATCCGGGAAAAGGCGCGTATCAAGCCGTCGCGCGTAATGTTCCAGGCCTTCGACGGCCAGCAGTTCCCGGCACTGCTCGGCGGCTGCCGGCTCGACTCCTGTCCCGGTTCCCTGTTCCTCACCGTGCTGCTGACCGCTCCGGCCCGTGGCAACGGCGTCAGTGGGGCGATCACAGCGGCCCAGGGTGAACTGCTCGACCAGTGCGGCTTCGCCGGCATCCTGGAGGAGCGCATCCACGCCGCGCGCGAACGGGGACTGGAGCAGGGGCTGACCCTGCTGCTGGTCGAGGGGTTGCAGGCGATGGTTGACTCGATGCCGGAGGGAGCGGCGGCGGAGGTGCGCGAGGGCATCGACGCCTATCTGCGCGGCATCTCCGCCGACGGCGACAGCGCCGGGCAGCTGACCGGCGACCGCTATGGCATCGTGCATGCCGCCGACATCGACGGGCGCGAGGTGCAGGGCCACATCGCCCAGATCATCGAGGCGGCGGGCGGCGCCCTGCCCGGCGGCATCCGATCCTGGACGCTGGACATGGCCGACGACCGGCTGGACGCCGCGGATGCCGCCCGCGCGCTGGTCTACACCGTGCAGGCTTTCGCCTCCGCGCAAGGCGGCGAGTTCACCATCTCCAGCCTGGAGGATGGTGCCAACCGCCTGATGGCCGGGGCGGTGGAGCGGATCGGGCAATTGCGCGCCACCATCGACAACCACGACTTCATCGTCGTTTACCAGCCGATCGTCGACATCGGCACCGGCGCCGTCCACCATCTGGAGGCGCTGACCCGGGTCGAGGGGATGAGTTCGCCGGCCGACTTCATCACCTTCGCCGAGGATGTCGGACTGATCTACGACTTCGACCTGCTGCTGACCCGCACGGTGCTGGACACGCTGCAGCAGTTCCGCAAGGAACCGAAGCTGCCCGACGTGGCGATCAACCTGTCGGCCAAGACGCTGATGAGCCCGATCTTCTTCAAGCAGTTCCAGTCGGTCGTCGCCCCCTACGGCGATCTGGCCTCGAAGCTGCTCATCGAAGTGACGGAAACCGTCATCGTCACCGACATCGCCAAGCTGAACGAGGTGTTGCAGAAGCTGCGCGAAAGCGGCTTCCGCATCTGCCTGGACGATGTCGGCGCCGGATCCACCAGCTTCCAGTCGCTGTACGGCATCCAGGCCGACTATGCCAAGATCGACGGCAAGTTCGTCCGCGGCGCCGTGAACAGCCCGCGCGACATGGCGATGCTGCGCAGCATGGTCGATGTCTGCCGTCAGCTGGGGCTGGAACTGATTGGGGAGCAGGTGGAGGAGACGGTGCACGCCGAGCTGCTGAACGGCTTGGGCGTGTCGTTTGCCCAGGGCTTCCTGTTCAGCCGGCCGTCGAGCGACTTCGCTTATTTCGCCAAGGACTGGTCGAAGGTGCGCAGCGGCGGCAAGGTGCTGCTGAAGGGTTGACGCGCTGTGATCGCCGGAGTGCCGGTGCCGTCTCAGGCCAGGGCCGGGGACCGGCCGAAGCCCTCGAACACGCTCATTTCCTCGATGCTGTGGACCTGATCGAGCCGATTGCGGGCCGCGTTCAGAAGTTCCCGGTTGCGGGCCAGCGTGTCACGTCCGGCATAGCCGTCGCGCAGGTGAACGCGGTTCAGCAGAGCCTCTGCCTGATCGAGGGCTTCCATGATGGTTAGTGCAGTGTCGGCGTTCATTTTCGCCCTCTTGTTCTCTGAGCCGCGCCGACAAACTGTCGTGCGATCCTTGATGAACGGACCTTAGCCGCCGCAACTCGCCATCAGGTAGAGGGTATTTGGTCGCATGCGCAAGAAAACGTGTAGGGTTTTATTTGTTATTTCGCTTTGCTTGAATCGTTTCTCTCCAACCACTGGGTCTGCACGCGGATGACCTTCTCAGTGGCGGAAAATGCCTGACGGCGGGTGAGAACGAAAACGACGCCGCTGGACGCCGCGATCAGCGGAATGGGGCCGATGATCCAGACCAGGGCCGCCAGTGCGAAGTAATAGGCGCGGATGCCCCCGTTCAGCGCGACGATGGCCAGGGTCAGCGCCTCGCTGATGGTCTGGGCGATCTCCCGGCGGTCCTGCGGCGGCACCGGCGGCATCGGCGCAGAGCCGATCAGGGCGCAGCAGTAATTGTACTGACGCAGCGCCCAGGTGAACTTGAAGAAGCCGAAGGTGAAGATCACCACCATCAGCAGCATCTTGATCTCGAACATCTGGTGCGAGGTCGGGACGGCGAAGGACAGATCCGATATCAGCTGCTGCGCCCGCTCCGCCGCACCGAAGGACCCGATCAGCCCGGCCAGCACCAGCATGTTGGTGGAGGCGAAGAAGGTGCAGCTATGCATGGTGTGGCCGAACAGCTGCGCGTCCATGATGCGGTTGTCGCGCTCCAGCATCCGCTCGATCCAGTGGCGGCGCACGATCCGCAGATGCCGGTTCACCACATTGCGCCCGGCCATCAGATGGTCCTGGGTGACGGTAAAGCCGACCCAGGAACCGATGAACCAGACGAAGGCGATGATGTCGAGCGTGGTGACGTCTGGCGGCATGGCGGCGGTCTTGGCACGGTGATGAGGGGGGCAGGCACCCGTGTACGCCGGCAATGGGCGGGTGTCCACCTGCGGGTATCCGAGAGCCCCCCTACTCCCCGCGCCCCTGCACCGCCTTCAGCACGTGGACGCGGATGGCACTGGACAGGTTGCCGGTCCGGGTCTGGTCGATCTCCTCGATCAGGGCATTGACCGACAGGCCACGGGATTGCGCCACCGATTTCAGGGCGTCCCAGAACTCTTCCTCGAGGGAGACGCTGGTGGGATGGCCGGCGATCAGGACCGAACGCTTCTTCATGGTCACGCACGCATCGCAGTGGGAGATGGGGGTGGTCAGAGGAAGGCCGGTGCGGCCGGGATAACTCACCCCCACCCTAACCCCAAGCTTAGCCTGGACCAACCATCCGTTCGGGGCGAACCCATTGATCGAATTGCTCATCCGTCAGGAGTCCGAGTTCCCGCCCGGCCTCCTTTAGACTTGTCCCTTCCTTGTGGGCTTTCTTGGCGATCTTCGCCGCATTGTCATAGCCGATGTGGGGGTTCAGCGCCGTCACCAGCATCAGGCTGTCCGACACCAGCTTGGCGATGCGCTCGCGGTTGGCCTCGATTCCCACCACGCAATTGTCGGTGAAGCTGTTCGCGGCGTCGGCCAGCAGGCGGATCGATTGCAGGACGTTGAAAACAATCACCGGCTTGAACACGTTCAGTTCGAAATGGCCGGTGGCGCCGGCGACGGTCACGGTGGTGTGATTGCCCATCACCTGGGCGCAGACCATCGTCATCGCCTCCGATTGGGTCGGGTTGACCTTGCCCGGCATGATGGAGGATCCCGGCTCGTTCTCCGGCAGCGACAGCTCGCCGATGCCCGAGCGCGGACCGGAGCCGAGCAGGCGGATGTCGTTGGCGATCTTCATCAGCGACACCGCCAGCGTGTTCAGATGGCCGTGCACGTCGACCAGCGAATCGTGGGTTGCCAGCGCCTCGAACTTGTTCTCCGCGGTGACGAAGGGAAGACCGGTGAAGGCTGCCACCTCCTCGGCGAAGGCTTCGGCGAAGCCCGGCTTGGCATTCAGGCCGGTGCCGACCGCGGTGCCGCCCTGGGCCAGCCGGTAGAGCTGCGGCAGCGCGCCCTTCACCCGGCCGATCCCATAGGAGACCTGGGCGGCATAGCCGGAGAACTCCTGCCCCAGCGTCAGCGGCGTGGCATCCTGGAGATGGGTGCGGCCGATCTTGACGATGTCCTGGAAGGCGTCGGCCTTGGCGTCGAGCGCCGTGCGCAGATGCTCCAGCGCCGGGATCAGGCTGTGCATGATCTCGTCAGCCGCCGCGATGTGCATGGCGGTGGGGAAGCTGTCGTTCGATGACTGCCCCATGTTCACATGGTCGTTGGGGTGGATCGGCGTCTTAGACCCCATGGTGCCGCCCAGCCGCTCGATGGCGCGGTTGGCGATCACCTCGTTGGCGTTCATGTTGGTCTGGGTGCCGGAGCCGGTCTGCCAGACCACCAGCGGGAAGTGATCGGCCAGCCGGCCGTCGATCACCTCGTCCGCTGCCTCCATGATGGCGGCGCCGAGTTTCGGATCGAGCACGCCCAGCGTCATGTTGGCGGCGGCGGCGGCGCGCTTCTGGATGCCCAGCGCACGCACCAGCGGCACCGGCATGCGCTCCCCGCCGATGCGGAAATTCTGAAGCGAGCGCTGGGTCTGCGCGCCCCAGTAACGGTCGGCCGGAACGTCTATGGGGCCGAAGCTGTCGGTTTCGGTGCGGACACCGCTCATGGTCGGACCTTTCCTGATCGCCGCTTTTGGTCACGGGTGGGACGGGTTGCAAATTCTCCCGCCCCGCCTGATCTTTGCGGTGAAGCCCGGAACGGCAAGGGCCGGGAATGCGCAGGCCAGGGCCACGCTCCAAGCGGGAGCTTGAGCGACTCGGCGGAAATCCTCGCTATTCACTCGAATTTGTTCTTGTTGCGTTCGCTATTCTTCCGTACGCTTTCCTCAACGATCCGCCGCAAGGCCGGCGGCTATCGACCGTGATTGGGACAGCGATTGGGGGAACAGGATGGACGATCTGGCTTACGACCATGTCCGCGCCTTCATTGCCCGGACGCGCGTTGCGGAAATGAAGAGCCGCGGCTGGCGGGTTCTCGGCCCCGGCGAGGAAGGCTCCCTGCTGATGGAAGGCCCGATGCTTGCCGGCCGGGCCGCAGTTCTGGAGGAGCCCATCGGCGGAGTTTTCGACGATCTGATCGCACGCGCCCTTGAGCGCGCCGATGCCCGCGACCGCACCGCCGCCCGCCGCGCTGCCTGATCGACTTTTTCGGGAGTCAGCATTTTCAGGGGGTTGTGACTGTCCAACCGGGTGGGCAGGACTGCACCCTTCGGTGGTCCCTCCCTCCAATTCCCTGGGGCGGTCTGAGCAACCGGACATAGCGGTGCGTGTTGTCATCATGCATGCTACCCGCCGGGGCATCCGACGGGGATCGATTGCAGCAGAACTTCAAAGGTCCTCATAGACGTTTTGAGGTAACTCTTCGGGGCGATCCTATATAACGCGACCATAGATCGGAAGTACCCCCGAAGATACCACCTGCCGCATAGTCCCGTTAGGAAGTCTTTAACTCGCCCGATGGCTTGATAAGGCCATCGGGAACGCTCAGGCCTAGGGAGATTTACATGATCGGCGCCATCAACTCGAAGAAGATCAACGCCTCCTCCGCGGCCCATATCGCGCTCCTCGACCAATTCATTCGATTGACGCAAGACACCATCGTCGAACAGGACGATGCCTTCGTCCGCGACAGCCTGGTCGATCTTCTGTCGAACCTGCGCAGCGAGCGTGCCGACTACGCCGAGATCATCGGCGCGTCTGCTCTGAACCGCGCCGTCTGATCTCCGCCTTTTACTCTTCCCCGGTACCGACTTCCGCAGCAAGGTCGGAAAGGGCCTCCCCGGTCAGGCGATAGGGAAGCCATTCCTTCATCTGGCGGAAGCCGACCCGGTCGTAGAAGTCACGCGCCGGGTTCCAATCCAGAACGCTCAGATCCACCCGGCGGTAACCGCGTTCCACCGCGCGCTTGGCCACCGCGGCCAGGAGCTTGCGGCCGACGCCGTAGCGTCGGGCGTCGGGCGTGACGTAGAGATCCTCGACATAAAGGCCGGGCCGTCCCTCCCAGGTGGAGAAGTTGCGGAAGGTCAGCGCGAAGCCGACCGGCGCGCCGTCCAGTTCGGCGATCAGCGCCTCGAACACCGGCTGCGGCCCCCAGCCGTCGCGGCGGAAATCCTCCTCGGTCGCCTTGACCGCATCGGCCTCGCGCTCGAACTCCGCCAGTTCGCGGACGAAGCGCAGGATGGTCGTGCAATCCTCCTCGACGGCGGGGCGGATGGTGACGGTCGGCATGGGCGGCGGGCTCCCTGATGATTTGCCAAATGGCATTGGGCGCAAAACGAAACGGGGAGCGGACCATAGCCCGCTCCCCGCACTTTCGCATCCCCGTTAGAGTCTGTCTGGTGCATATTGAAGCACCAGACAGACTCTAATTGTTCGGTTTTCCGTGTGATTCACGCTTCAAGCGATTCCGCTTGAACCGATCACACTCTAAAGCGGATTGTCGTCAGTCGTCGCCGCCGCCCTTCAGGTCCAGGATGCTGCGCAGCTCCTGCACGCGGCGCTCGGCGCTGTGCTCAGCCAGCACCCGCTTGCGCGCCCGGCGGCCGAGGTCGGTCAGGTGGTTGCGCGGCAGCATCATCGCCGTGGTCACGTCGTCGGTCTGGGCGGCCACCAGGATCTCGCGGCCAGGCTCGAAGAAGCTGTCCAGCCCCTCCCACTGATCGGCGACAATGGCGGCCCCGCAGGCGGCAGCCAGGAACAGCCGGGACGACGGGCACCAGCCGATTCGGCGCTCGTCGTCGCGGGCCAGCGTCAGCGCGAGGCTGGCCGAGGCCAGCACGTCGGCATGACGCGCCGGGTCGAGATCGGGGAAGGTCAGGATGTTGGAGGCGCGCGGCACGCCGTCCGGCAGATCGGCGCCGACCAGCGCGAAGCGCCGGCGGGTCAGCCGCTGGGCCGGGTCGATGAAGAAGCTGTTCAGCCCCTCGCGGATGCCGTCCGGTCCGCCGACGATGCAGCAGAGATCGGCCAGATACTCCCGCTTGAAGTCGCCGGGCTTGTCGGCCTCCGGCACGATCCAGGGATAGAGCGGGGCCACCGACTCCGCCCCCGCCTTGGCACGGTAGCGGTCCAGCGCCGGCCCGCCGCAGGAGGCGAGCACCATGTCGAAGCCGGACAGCCCGTCGGCCGGCAGATGGTCCACCGCCTCTCCCGCCTCCAGCGCCGTCAGGCTGACCGCGGCCTCGGGATCGTAGAGCACGCGGCGCGGTGCCTTGGACTGGCGGACGAGGTCGGCGGCAAGGCGGGCGTCCGTCCCCTGTGCCACCACCAGCGCCACGCCGGCATCGTCCGCCTGTGCCGCGGCCGCCACCGCCACCTCGTCCCAGGCGCCGTAGGACAGCACCTCGCCGCCGGGAATGGTCCAGGGGACAGATGAGCCGGGGCCGGCCCGCTCGACCGCGACGACGCGATGGCCGCGGATCGCCAACCCATGGATCAGCGCGCGCCAGCGCATGCTGTGCCCGCCATCCTGGCGGTACCCGTTGGTCAAGCCCCCGTTGGTCAAGCCGAGGATCACGATTTTCATGGCGTCGGCACCCTTGGCGTTCCGCGGCGGGAAGCCGCTTCCCGATGGAAGCGCTCCCAGATCGACGCGATTGGAGAAGGTGGTGTTCCGGCTTCCCGTCCCGTCCCGGCAGCCCTGCCGAAGACGAAGTCAACCTGGACAAATCCGGCCGGGTTCGGCCCCTGGAGACAGGGCTTTGCCGGACGGGATTTGCGAAAGCGTTGCATCGAAATTTGATATGGACCGGTCCGGCGGCCCTGCAAGCGTATACCCCTCGCAATAGGCGTTTCCCCGACAGGGCTGCCCATTTGACGGTTGAGCCTTGCGGCCGGGGGCCTTAGGGTCACGGCCCGGTTTCCCCTCCGATCACGGTCGAGCGCATGCGACTTCCGTTCCGTCATCCCGCCCGCCTCCTTCTCGCCACCCTGCTGATGGCCGGCTGCCAGAGCACCGGAGCCACCGCTCCGGTCGCAACCGCTGCCTCGGCACCCGGCACTGCGACGGCGGCCGTCCAGCCCGTGGCGCAGCAGCCCGCCTCCTTCCCGGAATGGCTGGCGGCGCTGCGTGCCGAGGCGCTGGGCCAGGGCATCCGTCCGCAGACCTTCGACCGCGCTTTCCAGCGGGTGAAGCTGTCCGACCGCGTCGTCGAACTGGACGGCGCCCAGCCCGAGTTCACCCGGCAAGTGTGGCAGTATTTGGACAGCGCCGTGAATGAAAAGCGCGTCCAGGACGGCCGTCAGAAGTTGCAGGAGCATGCGGCGTTGCTTTCCCGCATCACCCGCCGCACAGGCGTTCCGGGAGAGATCCTGGTCGCCTTCTGGGGGGTGGAATCGGACTTCGGCAAGTCGACCGGCAACTTCTCGGTCATCGACGCGCTGACGACGCTGGCCTTCGAAGGCCGCCGCGCCGCCTATTTCCGGTCGGAGCTGCTGGCAGCCCTGCGCATCCTCGATTCCGGCGACATCGCGCCGGAGCGGATGACCGGCTCCTGGGCCGGCGCCATGGGCCAGACCCAGTTCATGCCGACCGTCTTCCTGCGCAACGCGGTGGACGAGGACGGCGACGGCCATCGCGACATCTGGGGCAGCATGCCCGACGTGCTGGCCTCCACCGCCAAGTTCGTGCTGGCGAATGGCTGGCGGCAGGGAGAGTCCTGGGGACAGGAGGTGCAACTGCCCGACGGCTTCCCCTACGATCAGGCGGAGCTGAGCATCACCAAGCCGCTGTCGGACTGGCGCCGGCTGGGCGTCCGTCCGGTGGACGGCAGCGATCTGGGCGGCGAGGGATCGGCGGCGATCCTGGTCCTGGCCGGGCATCGCGGCCCTGCCTTCCTGGTGCGGGACAATTTCCGCGCAATCATGCGCTACAACCCGTCGACCAGCTATTCGCTGGCCGTCGCCATGCTCGCCGACCGCATGACCGGCAAGCCCGGCGTCCGTGGCCCCTGGCCGCGCGAGGAACAGGCGCTGAGCCGCGACGAGCGCATCGACCTGCAACAGCGTCTGGCGTCGCTGGGGCTGGAGCCGGGCGCCGCCGACGGCATCGTCGGGGCGAACACCCGCAACGCGGTACGCCGCTTCCAGGCGTCGGTCGGGGAGATCCCGGACGGCTTCGCCACCAAGGCCCTGCTGGAGCGGCTGCGCCAGCGGTCGTGAGGATAAGGCTCTGACGGGTGGCTGAGGCTATCGTCCAGCTACCCCCTCGCCTCCCATGCCGCCCCCCATGCCGCCGCGCAGCAGGCCCCAGGCGGCCGGCAGCAGGAACGCTGCGATCCCGGCGCCGACCAGCGCGTCGGGCGCTCCGTCCAGCAGCAGCCAGCTTGCCGCCAGCCCGACGAGGCCGGCGCCAAGCGGCACAACATCCTTGCGCGAACACAGCCAGATCGCCCGCAGGCTCAGCGTGCCGCGCCGGCCGGCGAACAGCAGGGTCGCTGCCGCCACCGTCACGCCGATGGCCAGCAGCAGGGCCAGACTGGCGAGCGGCACGTCGGGGATCGCCATGCCGGCGATGCTGCGCCCGGCCGTCACCACCAGCGCCACCGCCGCAACAACCAGCGCCGCCCCCTGAATCATCGACAGGCGCGCGTGCCAGTCCGCCCGGCGGCCGAGCCCGACCAGCGTCACCGCATGGCCGGCGGCGTGGTTCAGCATCAGCAGGGCCGCAGCCCACAGGGTGACCGCCTGGGTCGCGTTGGCGCTGGCGAGCAACAGGGCGCCGAGCAGCCCGTTCACCACCATCGCCATCCGCATGGTGTGCTTCAGATCACCCGATCCGCCGGAAAGACGGGATGATCCACCGCCACGTGAACCGCCGCCACAGGATCCGCCACCGCATCCACCGCTCATCGCACGCCCCATTCGAAACCTGACAGGGAAATCATAGGGGCAGCGGACGCGTGCGTCCATCACCATCAGAATTTTCTGATATGCATCGATCTCACCCGTCCGGTATCGAAAGAGGTGCCCGGCCGCGCGGGCTACCCATTCGAACGGCGGCGGGGATAACCCGCCCCACCCAACGGTACATGGGCTGTCTCATTGGGCGCTTACCCGTCCCCCTCCATGAAAAGCGGGCCGTCGAGGCGGATATCGGGACAGACACAGCCGCATCATCGGAACCACTCCATGACGAAGCGTCCCGCCTCCCCCATCAAGATCCTCATCGTCGACGACAATCCGCTGTTGCAGCGCGCGTTGAAGGACATGCTGGGGCTGTGGGGCGTCGGCCAGATCACTGCCGTCGGCAACGGGCAGGAGGCCAAGGACGCGCTGCGGCGCGAGGTCTACGACCTGATGGTGACGGACTGGGTGATGGAACCGGTCGGCGGCGCGCAGCTGGTCCAGTGGATCCGCCAGTCTCCGGGCAGCCTGCGGCCCAGCATGCCGATCATCGTTCTGACTGCCAACGCCGACCTCGCCACCGTACGCAGCGCCTGGGATGCCGGCGCCGATTCCGTCCTCGCCAAGCCGGTGCCGGCCGCCACCCTGGCCCGCCGCATCGACGCGGTGCTGAACCGTCGCGACGGTTCCCCCCGGACGGGAACTGCCGAGCCGGGACGCGACACCGCCCGCCCGGCCGCCAGCCCGACCGATCAGCGCAGCCCGTCGACCGCCAGCTTGCCCTCTCCCCGGCCGGCCACGCCGCGCCCGGCCGTGAGCGGCATGGCACATCTGCCCCCTCCCGCAACGCCACCCACGACATCGACGACCCCGGTGCCGCCGACCCCGGTGCCGCCGACCGCGCTTCCGGCCTCCGCCATGCCGCCCGACCGCGGTGCCGCCGCCATGCGCAGCGACGATCCCAAGCGGATGCGGATGCTGCTGGCGCTCGACAAGCTGGAGGCGGCAATCGAGCGGCCCGACCCGATCGGCAGCCGGCTGCGCCATGCCCTGTCGGATGTGCAGATCGCCACCGCCGGCGATTCCGCCGCATCCTCGGTCGTCGCGTCGCTGTCCACCTGCGTCACCTGGGTGGAGCCGGACGTCGAAGGTTATGTCGATGCGCTCCAGGCCCATACCGCGGCCCTGCGCTGGCTGGCGGGATCGGACGGCGGCGCCCAGTCGATGGCGGTGGCGCTTTGCCTGATCCGCACCCTGCGGGCCAGCGTCCGCACGCTGGCCGCCCGCGGCCAAAGCGATTTCGGCAATTGGCCGGACGGCGGCAGCCCGACCCCTCCGGGCAAGTCCCCCCTGACGGGGCGCTGAGTCCCTCCCCATATCGTCTGGAGACGATCTGGGCGAGAGAGGGACGGAGAGGGAATTTCCGCAAATCAGGGCATTCCATACGCTCCGTTACGGAAGACCGGCAGTTGCCGCGCCGTTCCTTGCTTTTTGCAGGACGGCGGGCCGCAGCCGTTGCGATATAAGACAGCCTTCATTACCTTTTTGCCCAGCGAACAAATCGGTTCCCCAGCACTCCGTCCAGGAGTTTGCCAGGCTGCCGACCGATGGGAGGGAATGAAGAATGGCGCTCGCAACTGTCTCGCTCGAAGACAAGTACGCGCTCGAACAGGGCCGTGTTTACCTGACCGGTACCCAGGCGCTGGTCCGCCTGCCGATGATGCAGCGCCAGCGCGACCTCGCCGCCGGGCTGAACACCGGCTGCTTCATTTCCGGCTATCGCGGCTCGCCGCTGGGCGGCTTCGACCAGAATCTGTGGAATGCCCGCAAGTTCCTTGAAAAGAACCACATCCAGTTCCAGCCCGGTGTGAACGAGGAACTGGGCGCCACCGCGGTCTGGGGCAGCCAGCAGGTCGGCATGTTCAAGGGCGCCAAATATGACGGCGTCTTCGCCATGTGGTACGGCAAGGGCCCCGGCGTCGACCGGTCGGGCGACGTGTTCAAGCATGCCAACGCCGCCGGCACCTCCAAGAATGGCGGCGTGCTGGTGCTGACCGGCGACGACCACAACTGCAAGTCCTCCACCTTCCCGCACCAGTCCGAACACGCCTACATGCACTCGATGATCCCGGTGCTGAACCCGTCGGGGGTGCAGGAAATCCTGGATTACGGCCTGATCGGCTGGCAGATGAGCCGCTTTTCCGGCTGCTGGATCGCGATGAAGACCATCGCCGAGACGGTGGACACCTCGGCATCGGTCTACATCGACCCGCACCGCGTCTCCCCCATCGTCCCCGCCGACTTCGCGCTGCCGCCGGGCGGCCTGAACATCCGCTGGCCCGATCCGCCGCTGGAGCAGGAATATCGGCTGATGAAGCACAAGCTGTACGCCGCCCTGGCGTTCGCGCGTGCCAACAAGCTGGACAAGGTGGTGATGGAGAGCCCGCGTCCGCGCTTCGGCATCGTCACCACCGGCAAGAGCTATCTCGACGTCCGTCAGGCCTTCGACGAGCTTGGCATCACCGAGGAGATGGCCGCCGACTGGGGCATCACCGTCTACAAGGTCGGCATGCCCTGGCCGCTGGAGCGTGACGGCGTCCGCCACTTCGCCGAGGGTCTGGAAGAGATCGTCGTGGTCGAGGAGAAACGCGCGGTCATCGAGAACCAGCTGAAGGAACAGCTGTACAACTGGAACCCCGACGTCCGCCCGAAGGTGGTCGGCAAGTTCGACGAGCAGGGCGAGTGGATCCTGCCGAGCGCAGGCGAGCTAACGCCGGCCCAGATCGCCGTGGTGATCGGCCGCCGCCTGCAGCGCTTCATCGAGAACGAGAACCTCGCCCGCCGCATCGCCTTCCTCGATGCACAGGAGAAGCAGAAGGCCCATGTGGCGCGCGTGGTGCGCAAGCCGACCTTCTGCTCGGGCTGCCCGCACAACACCTCCACCGTCGTGCCGGAGGGCAGCCGGGCGCTGGGCGGCATCGGCTGCCATTACATGGCGACGTGGCTCGACCGCTCGACCGACACCTTCACCCAGATGGGCGGCGAAGGCGTGCCGTGGGTCGGTCAGGCCGCCTTCACCGACGAGAAGCACATCTTCGCCAACCTGGGCGACGGCACCTATTTCCATTCCGGCGTGCTGGCGATCCGGCAGGCCATCGCCGCCAAGGTGAACATCACCTACAAGATCCTGTTCAACGACGCGGTCGCCATGACCGGCGGCCAGCCCTTCGACGGCTCGCTGACCGTGCAGTCCATCGCCCATGTCCTGCGGGCGGAAGGCGTGCAGCGCATCACCGTCGTCAGCGACGAGCCGGAGAAATACGGCATCGGCAACGGCCTGCCGCAATTCACCACCGTCGAGCATCGCGACGACCTCGACCGCGTGCAGAAGGAGATGCGCGAGGTTCCCGGCGTCAGCGTCCTGATCTATGACCAGACCTGCGCCACCGAGAAGCGCCGTCGCCGCAAGCGCGGCAAGATGGTCGACCCGGCCAAGCGCGTGGTGATCAACGAGCTGGTCTGCGAAGGCTGCGGCGATTGTTCGGCCAAATCGTCCTGCGTCTCGGTGATCCCGCAGGAGACCGAGTTCGGCCGCAAGCGTCAGATCGACCAGTCGAGCTGCAACAAGGACTATTCCTGCACCAAGGGCTTCTGCCCCAGCTTCGTGACAGTGGAAGGCGGGTCCTTGCGCAAACCGAAGCCGGCGGCGGCGAAGTCGGCCGACGCCACCGCCCTGCCCGCCCCCGCTCTCCCCACCATTGACAAGACCTGGAGCCTGTATGTCACCGGCGTCGGCGGCACCGGCGTCGTCACCATCGGCGCGCTGCTGGGCATGGCCGCCCACATCGAGGGCAAGGGCGTCGGCGTGCTCGACATGACCGGGCTGGCGCAGAAGGGCGGCGCCGTCACCAGCCACATCCGCATCGCCAACACGCCGGAGGACATCCACTCCGTCCGTATCGCCGCCGGCGGGGCCGACGCGGTGCTGGGTTGCGACCTGATCGTTGCGGCGGCGGGCGACGGCCTGTCGAAGATGACCGCCGGCCGCACGCGGGCCGTCATCAACACCCATGACAGCATCACCGCCGACTTCATCAAGAAGCCGGACATGGTGATCCCGGTCCGCGATCTGGTCGGCGACATCCGCAAGGCCTGTGGCGGCGAGACCAATATCGACGCCTTCGATGCAACGAAGCTGGCCACCGCGCTGCTGGGTGACAGCATCTACGCCAACCCGTTCCTGATGGGCTATGCGTGGCAGAAGGGGCTGATCCCGCTGAGCGAGGAGTCGATCGTAAAGGCGATCGAGCTGAACGGCGTGTCGGTGAAGCTGAACCTCGACGCCTTCCAGTGGGGCCGCCGCGCAGCCGTCGATCTGGCCGCCGTCGAGGCCGCCGTCACGAAATCCTCTGGGCCGCAGGAGGTGGCGCAGACCGCGCAGTCGCTGCTGCTCGACCAGCGCCGCCAATCCGGCAGCCTGGACGAGGTGATCGAACGCCGCCACCGCTTCCTGGTCGATTATCAGGACGCCGCCTATGCCGCCCGTTACCACGCGCTGATCGACTGGACCCGCCGGACGGAGCAGCAGAAGGTGCCCGGCTCCACCGTGCTGACCGAGGCGGTCGCCCGCGCCCACTTCAAGCTGATGGCCTACAAGGACGAGTATGAGGTGGCGCGGCTCTACACCGACAGCGGCTTCGTCGAGAATGTCCAGCGCATGTTCGAAGGCGACTGGAAGCTGACCTTCCACATGGCCCCGCCGGTGATGGGCGAGACCGCCGAGGATGGGGCTGAGCCAAAGAAGAAGAGCTTCGGCCCGTGGATGCTGCCGGTCCTGCGCCTGCTGGCCAAGGGCAAGCGCCTGCGCGGCACCCGGCTCGACCCGTTCGGCCGCACCGCCGAACGCCGCCAGGAGCGCCAGCTGATCGCCGACTATGAGGCGGTGGTGGGCGAACTGCTGAACGGGCTGACCCGCGAGAAGCTCGATCTGGCGGTGGAAATCGCCAAGCTGCCGATGGAGATGCGCGGCTACGGCCCGGTGAAGGTCCGCAACGTCACGGCGGCCAAGGCGAAGGAGGCCAGGCTGCTGGCCGACTTCCGCGCCCCGGTCGCCACCCCGCAGCCGCTGGCGGCGGAGTGAGGCTGGCCGAGTGACCGGTCGAACTCATCGATAACGGCGCCCTTCCCAAGCGCGGGAAGGGCCCACCGCCTCTGTCCAAGGCCATGGGAGCCGGTGGGGCTGATGGATCGCATGCCATCGGTCGGCTTGGAAGCAAGACACACTCAGAGAAACCGACCGCATCGGCTTATCCGAGCAGTGGCTTTTTCATTGCCCCATGAACAGGCACCAAAGTCTCATAGCGAAGACGACGGATTTTGTTCACGTTAACTCCGCGAGCGGCGCCGCAATCCAATTTCAGAAACGTCACGAACACCGCAAACAAGTGACGAATTGTGGCGCAATCGTTAAATAGTCTCCAAATTTCTGGACGGAATTCGGTGCCGCAAGGCGAATGCAGACTGAATTCGCTGCAACTTGGCTTGACGGGGTCATACGCGTACGGTCGTATGATGATGGGAATATCCCCCCTGCCAAAGATGAGCCGGCCCATGGGCACCCTGCTAACCCGCATCAGCATCAGCAGCAAAATCTCCGCCATCGTCATCCTGATGGCGTTGATCGCGTCGGTGATCGGCATCATCGGCTTCGCCGCGATCCAGACCTTCGGCGGCAGGGTCGACGACATCCAGGTCCGCTCGCAGCGGGCGCTGCTCGCCGAACAGGTCAGCAGCCTGATCTACAAGACGGTGATGGACAGCCGTGGACTCTATGCCGCCAAGTCGAAGGACGACGCACAGCTGTTCAGCAAGGGGATCAGGGAGTCGACGGCGGCGATCGGCAAGCGGATGGCGGAGTGGGAACGCCTGCTGACGCCCGACCGCAAGGCCGACTTCCAGAAGATGATAGCCACCGCCAACGAATTCATCGTCATCCGCAACGAAGTCGCCCGGCTCGGCGTCGAGGCCTCTCCGGAAGCGGCGCAGAAACACGGCGACACACCGGAAAGCCGGACCAGCCGCACCGCGCTGGGCAAGTCCCTGGAGGCGGCGGCACAGCGGAACATGGACAGCATCCAGCAGGCGAACGACGAACTCGACGCCTTCAGCACCCACATGATCACCCTGATGCTGGTGGTCGGCATCGGCGGCATCGGCATGGCGGTCGTGATCAGCGTCGCCGTATCGCGCTCCGGCATCGTGAAACCGATCACCGGCATCACCGGAACGATGTCCCGCCTCGCGGATGGCGACCTGTCGGTCGAGGTCGCGGGCAAGGACCGCGGCGACGAGATCGGCGGCATGGCCCGCGCGGTCGAGGTCTTCCGCCAGAACGCGCTGGACCGTGCCCGGATGGCGGCGGCCGAGGAGGCGGAGCGGCTGGACAAGGAGCGGCGCACCGCCGCGGTGGAAAGGCTGGTCGCCGGCTTCGACAGCAGCATGTCGGGCATCCTGCGCACCGTCAGTGCCGCCGCCACCGAACTCGACGCCACCGCGCAGAGCATGTCGCACACCGCCGAACAGACCAACAGCCAGGCCGCTAGCACAGCCGCTGCCGCAGAGCAGGCCTCGGTCAACGTGCAGACGGTGGCGTCGGCGACCGACGAGTTGACCGCGTCGATCTCGGAAATCAGCGCCCAGGTCTCGCGCTCCACCACCATCGCCGCCCAGGCGGTCGGCGAGGCGCAGGCGACCAACCGGCAGGTCCAGGGGCTGGTCGAAGCCGCCCAGCGCATCGGCGACGTGGTGAAGCTGATCACCGACATCGCCAGCCAGACCAACCTTCTGGCGCTGAACGCCACCATCGAAGCGGCCCGTGCGGGTGAGGCCGGCAAGGGCTTCGCCGTGGTGGCGAGCGAGGTGAAGAACCTCGCCACCCAGACCGCCAAGGCGACAGAGGAGATCGCCGGCCAGATCCAGGCGATGCAGCAGGCGACCGGCGAAGCCGCGAACGCCATCACCGGGATCGGCGGCACCATCACCGCGATCAACGAGATCGCCACCTCCATCGCGTCGGCTATCGAGGAACAGGGAGCCGCCACCGGCGAGATCGCCCGCAACGTCCAGGAGGCGGCGCGGGGAACCGAAGTGGTGACGGCGAACATCGCCGAAGTCAGCCAGGGCGCCACCCAGACCGGCAGCGCGGCGACCCAGGTGCTGGGAGCCGCAGGCGAACTGTCGCGGCAGTCCGAACAGATGAAGATTGAGGTCGAACGCTTCCTGGCCGGCATCCGCGCGGCGTGAGGACAGTGCAGCGGACAGGAGAATTGGCCCGCTTCCTCCACCGCCGATGGGTAGGGTTGAGTAAAAACGCTAACCCCCTGCCTTGAAAAAAGGGCAGCTCCGGCTGCCCTTCCGCTTCGATAAGTGGAACAGTCGGAGCGGCCGCCCTGTACCTCTGCGGTTGTAGATCCCTGCGCAGCTTTTCCCCAGGACTGCGCCATTGCATGGGACGTCTGTCCCAACACATACTCTGCCGGGGGATTATCCTTTTCGCATATTTATTACGTCGAGTTGCTCTCGAGCGCCTGCCGGCCGATAGAACAGGGCGCCGGAGCTTGCGGGACCGGCCGGACGAGGGAGAGTTGGGTGGCGGAACAGCGGTTGATGTCCGATGAGTCGGACCGGAGCGAAGACCGGTATCGCGCTCTGTTTAACGCTCTCGACGACGGCTTCTGCATCATCGAGTTCAGCGAGGATGCCGACGGCACCCTTACCGATTACATCCACATCGAGGCCAACGACGGGTACGAGCGCCAGACCGGCATCCGCAACATCGTCGGCATGGCGGTGCGCGATCTGGCGCCGGCCGAGGCGGATGGCTGGATCGAGCTGTACGGCAATGTCCTGCGCACCGGCGAGCCGATCCGATTCGAGCGCCATTTCGCGCTGGTGGAGCGTTACATCGAGGTATCGGCGGCAAGGCTGGAACCGGCCAGCCTGCGCCAGGTCTCGGTCCTGTTCCGCGACATCACCCCGCGGCGCCGCGCGGAGGAAGCCCTGCGCGTCAGCGAGGCGCTGGCTCGGGAAAATGTGCAGCGCGTCCAGCTGGCCCTGGCGGCCGGCGCCATCATCGGTACCTGGATTTGGGAAATCCCCGGCAACCGCTTCACCGTCGACAAGCCCTTCGCCGAAGCCTTCGGCCTCGATCCGTCGCTGGGCCGCGACGGGCTGACCCTGGAGCAGGTGATCGTCAACGTCCATCCCGACGACAAGCCGGGCCTGGTCATCGCGATGGAGGACGCCCTCGCCCGCGGCGGTGCTTATGCCCACCAGTACCGGGTGAAGCGGGCGGACGGGAATTACTATTGGATCGAGGCCAACGGACGGGTCGAGCTTGGGCCGGATGGCAAGGCGCTGAGCTTCCCCGGCGTGCTGATGGATGTCCAGGAACGCCGCGCGGTGGAGGCCGAGCGCGACCGGGCGGCGGCGGCATTGCGCGCGCTGAACGAAACGCTGGAACAGCGCGTCGCCGAGCGCACAGCCGAGCTGATGCGCGCCGAGGAGCAGCTGCGCCAGTCGCAGAAGATGGAAGCGGTCGGGCAGCTGACCGGCGGGCTGGCACACGACTTTAACAACCTGCTGGCCGGCATCTCGGGCGCCCTGGAACGCATCGCCGCCCGCATCGATCAGGGCCGCGTCAACGAGCTGGACAAGTTCATCATCGCCGCCCAGGGCGCGGTGCGGCGTGCGGCGGCGTTGACCCACCGGCTGCTCGCCTTCTCCCGCCAGCAGACTCTGGCACCGAAGGCGGTCAACATGAACCGGCTGGTCGGCGGCATGCTGGAGCTGGTCCAGCGCACGGTGGGACCGGGCATCCAGGTGGAGATGGTCGGCATGTCCGGGCTGTGGGCGACGAGTGTCGATCCCTCGCAGCTGGAAAACTCGCTGCTGAACCTCTGCATCAACGCGCGCGACGCCATGCCGAAGGGCGGCCGGATCACCATCGAGACCGGCAACCGCTGGATCGACCATGAAGGAGCGCGGCAGCAGGACATGCAGCCCGGCCAGTATGTCTCGCTCTGCGTGTCGGACAACGGCACCGGCATGACGCCGGATGTGATCGAGAAGGCCTTCGACCCCTTCTTCACCACCAAGCCCATCGGCCAGGGGACCGGGCTGGGTCTGTCGATGATCTATGGCTTCGCCAAGCAGTCGGGCGGGCATGTGAAGATTTAGAGCGCCTAACAGAACCATCTTTGGACGAAACGCCAGCAGATGAGGCTGGCGGCTATTTGGTGGAATGCGGTGAAGATGTCAGCGCGCCGTTCGTATCGGACGGCGATGCGACGGAAGCGCGCGAACCAAGCGAGCGTCCGCTCGACTACCCATC
>NZ_JBCEBL010000030.1:0-93608 GCF_049472615.1 Azospirillum sp. 11R-A
GGGCTTCCCTTCTGCGTGTCGGTCGCTGCCGTGTCGGCGGCGCCGGCGTCGTTCGCGTCGGGAGGCGTCTTATATGCGGCCCAACCCGGACCACGCAAGAACTTTCTGCACTCCCATGACGATTTTTTGACCGGAGGCTCGAGAGGGGCGCCGCATCGCGCGGCGCCCCTGCCCGTCAGAAGGCGGCCGACGGGATTTCGTCGTCGTGCCAAGTGCGACCGTCGCGCTCGATCAAAGCGATGGACTGCGAAGGCCCCCAGGTGCCGGCGATATAGGGCTTCGGCATCTCGTGCCGGGACATCCAGCCGTCGATGATCGGCTCCGCCCACTGCCAAGCCGCCTCGACCTCGTCGCGGCGCATGAACAGGGTGGAGTTGCCGCGCACCACATCCATCAGCAGACGCTCGTAGGCATCCGGGAACCGGCCGCCGAAGGTCTGGGCGAAGCTGAGATTCAGCGCCGCCGGCCGCAGACGCATGCCGCCCGGCCCCGGCTCCTTGGTCATCAGGTGCAAGCGGATGCTCTCGTCGGGCTGGAGCCGGACGATCAGGCGGTTGGCCTGTAGCTCTCCTGCCCCTTGCGGGAAGATCGAATGACGGATCGGCCGGAACTGAATGACGATCTCCGACATTTTGGCCGGCAGGCGCTTGCCGCTGCGCAGATAGAAGGGCACGCCGGCCCAGCGCCAATTATCGATCTCCAGCTTCAGCGCAACGAAGGTCTCGGTGCCGCTGCCCGGCGGAATGCCGGGTTCGTCGAGATAGCCGGGCACAGCACCACCTGCCACCGCACCGGCGCGATACTGACCGCGCACGGTGCAGCCACCGACCTCGTCCGCCCCGATGGCCTTGAGCGAGCGCAGGACCTTCAACTTCTCGTCGCGCACCGATTCCTGGGCGAGCGAGATCGGGCATTCCATGCCGACCAGACAGACGAGTTGCAGCAGGTGGTTCTGGACCATGTCGCGCAAGGCGCCGGACTGGTCATAATAGCCGCCACGCTCCTCCACCCCGACCGTTTCGGCGACGGTGATCTGCACATGATCGATGTGGTCGGCATTCCACAGCGGCTCGAACAGGGAGTTGCCGAAGCGCAGAGCCAACAGGTTCTGCACCGTCTCCTTACCGAGATAATGGTCGATGCGGTAAATCTGCTGTTCGGTGAAGACGGCGCCGACGCGGTCGTTGATCTCCTGCGCCGAGGCGAGGTCGCGGCCGATGGGCTTTTCCAGAACAACGCGAGACTCCGGAGTGGCGAGGCCGAAGGCGCGCAGCTGATCGCTGACCGGACCGAACAGGCTGGGAGAGGTGGCGAGATAAAAGATGCGCACGGCATCGTTGCTGCGCGACGGCGGGTTGTTCAGCCGCTCCGCCAACTCGTCCCAACCATTGTCCGAGGTGGCATCGACCGGGACATAGTCCAGCCGCTCCAGGAAGCGGGCGACCAGGGCGGTATCGCGCTCGTCGGCCGGCACATGCTCGCGGATCGCCTCCTCCGCCTTGGCGCGGTAGTCGGACGGAGCCAGCGGGCTGCGCGAGACGCCGATGATGCGGCTGCCCTCGGCCACCTGCCCCGCCTTGTCGCGCAGGTAGAGCGCCGGCAAGAGCTTGCGCAGGGCCAGATCGCCGGTGCCGCCGAACACCGTATAGTCGAAGGGAGGCAGTGCGGGGGCTGCACCGGTGGAGCGGGAGTGCATCTTCGGACCTCTCGACGTCGATGGCACGGTGCCTTTGGTCTGCCCGTGCGTCATGGTGCCACAGGGATGGGCCAGTCACAATGCGGGGCCGGCACGGCCCGATGCCAGCCCACGGTTCCAGGATTCTGTCCTGCGGGATCACCCCAGCAGGTTGAGGACGGAAGCACCGCTCTCCGCCGGGCCGGCATTGTTGCGGAACAGGGAAAACAGCTCCCGCCCGCAGCCATGGGAGGCATCCTCGCTCGGCGGCGGGGGAGCGCCACGGCTTTCCCACTCAGCGTCATCGACCAGGGCGTTCAGCGTTCCGGCCTCCGCATCCAGCCGCAGGATGTCGCCATCGCGCACACGGCCGAGCGGACCGCCGCCCTTCACCTCCGGCGTGACGTGGATGGCGGCCGGCACCTTGCCCGACGCGCCGGACATCCGGCCGTCGGTCACCAGCGCGACCTTGAAGCCCTTGTCCTGCAACACGCCCAGCGGCGGTGTCAGCTTGTGCAGTTCCGGCATGCCGTTGGCGCCGGGCCCCTGGTAGCGGACGACGACGATCACATCGCGGTCGAGTTCGCCGGCGCGGAAGGCGGTCTGGACCGACTCCTGGCTGTCGAAGACGCGGGCCGGGGCCTCGACCAGGCGATGCTCCGGCTTGACCGCCGAGATCTTGATGACGCCGCGGCCGAGATTGCCGGTCAGCACGCGCAACCCCCCTTCGGCGGCGAAGGGCGCCGCGGTGGTGGCGACGACCGACGGGTCGCCGCTCTGGTCGGTGGCGGCACGGGTCCAGGCCAGGGCGCCGCCCTCGTCCAGTTCCGGCATGCTGCGGTACGGCTCCAGGCCGCCGTCGCCATGAATGGTGGAAATGTCGGTGTGGAGCAGACCGGCGTCGATCAGCTGACCGATGACGAAGGGCATGCCGCCGGCCTGATGGAAACGGTTCACGTCGGCGCTGCCGTTGGGATAGACGCGGGCCAGCAGCGGGACGACCGCCGACAGCTCCGAGAAATCCTCCCAGTTCAGTTCGATGCCGGCGGCGGCGGCGATGGCCGGGATATGCAGGGTGTGGTTTGTCGAACCGCCGGTGGCCAGCAGTCCGACGATGCCGTTGACCAGCGCGCGTTCATCGACGATGCGGCCGATGGGAGTGCCGGCGCCGGGGGCGGTCATCGCCACCACCCGGCGGGCGGCGGCATCGGTCAGCGCGTCGCGCAGCGGCGTGTTGGGATTGACGAAGCTGGCGCCCGGCAAATGCAGGCCCATGATCTCCATCAGCATCTGGTTGGTGTTGGCGGTGCCGTAGAATGTGCAAGTGCCGGGGGCATGGTAGGACTTGGACTCGGCCTCCAGCAACTCCTCGCGACCGACCTTGCCCTGGGCATAGAGCTGGCGCGCCTTGGCCTTGTCGGCATTCGACAGGCCCGACGGCATCGGACCGGCGGGGACGAAGATCGTCGGCAGATGGCCGAAGGCGAGCGATCCGATCACCAGGCCGGGAACGATCTTGTCGCAGATGCCCAGGCACAGGACACCGTCGAAGGTCGCGTGGGAGAGTGCGACGCCGGTCGCCAGCGCGATCACGTCGCGGCTGAACAGCGACAGCTCCATGCCCTCGTAACCCTGGGTGACGCCGTCGCACATGGCGGGCACGCCGCCGGCGACCTGCGCCACACCGCCGGCCGCGCGCACCGACTCGCGGATCATCGCGGGATAGCGCTCGTAGGGCTGATGAGCGGAGAGCATGTCGTTGTAGGCGGTGACGATGCCGATCGACGGCTGTGTCTCGCCGCGCAGCGCCGCCTTGTCGTTCGCACCGCAGGCCGCAAAGGCGTGGGCGAGGTTGGCGCAGCCCAGGCGTTGGCGATGCGGCTTTCCGCCGGCGTTTTCCAGCCGCGCCAGATAGGCGGCACGGCGGTCGCGGCTGCGCTCGGCGATACGCTCCGTGACGCGGGCGACGACAGAATTCAGGGGGGCGGGCTTGCTCATGATCGCGTCTCGACCGTTTGTGGGAGGCGATGATTTCCGGAACGGACCATACGCCTGGGAGGACGGGCTGTGAAGAAAAATTTTTTCATAAATGGGATGGCTCGGTTGGATTTCTCGCCATCCACGGCAAAATTCTTCATAATGATGGCAGCGCCGCTCCGGACACTGAGGCTTTCGCGATGCTCCAGCGGCCGGCGCCCTGCGGAATCGGCCCTTTCCAGGGAAGTAACCTTACGCCATGACATCCCCGGTCAACAGCACAGCCGCCTCCCCTACACCATTGGATATACTGGATGAGATCCGCCGGTTGCGAGGCGAGCTGAAACGGTCGGAAGGACGGATCGCCGATCTGGTGCTGGCCGATCCGCGGCGGGTGCTCGACCTGAACGTCACGTCGCTGGCACAGGCGGCGGAGGTCAGCGAGGCGACGGTGGTGCGTTTCTGCCGCAGCGTCGGCTGCGCCGGCTTCCCGGACTTCAAGCTGCGGCTTGCCGAATCCCAGGCACGGGACGCGTTGCGCGACGAGGTGCGCGGCGGCACCCCCTATGTCAGCAAGGATGTCGCGCCGGACGACGATGTCGGAACACTGGCGCGAAAAATTTTTTCATCGAGCGCTGCGGCTCTGACCGCGGCATCGTCCACGCTGGACGACGAAGCACTGGAGCGCGCCATCGCTCTCCTGGCGGGTGCGTCGCGGGTGTTGTGCGTCGGCACCGGCGGGTCGAGCGCGCTGGCCCAGGACGCGGCGCACAAGCTGCTGCGCTTCGGCGCCGACGCCCAGCCCTGCGCCGACCCGGTGCTGGCGCGCATGCTGCTGGTCAACATGACGGCCGGCGGGGTGCTGCTGGCGCTGTCCAACACCGGGCGCAGCGGGACGATCAACGAACTGGCGGCGGCGGCGCGGTCGCAGGGCACGGCGGTGGTGGCGATCACCGCGCCGCGGTCGCCTCTGGCCGCGATGGCGAGCGTCGTCATCGCCAGCCGACCGGTGGAGGACACCGAGATGTACACGCCGATGGCCTCGCGGCTGGTGCATCTGACGCTGATCGACGTGCTGTCGACAGGGGTGGCGCTGCGGCTGGGCGATCCGGCGGTGCGGCTGCTGGCGAAGGTGAAGGCGGCGATCAATGCCGGGCGGCTGCCGCCGCTGAGCTGAACGGCAGGGTCCCGGCGGATTTCCAGAGGGGCGGATTTCCAGAGGCCTGCCCTTTGCGTCATCCGACCATAGACCAAGCCGCCGCGGCGCAATTCCGGCCTTGATGGCGGGTGTTGTACCATCGTCGAATAATTAAGCGAACGAACGATTGCTATCCTCGGCCGCAATCCGGCCCTGCAACCGTCAAGCACCTCCACGAAACGCGGAGTCTGCGGCACGGCACAAAGCGGGAGCCCAAAGACGGATGCAGGAAGAGGACGCAAGAGATGACGCAGAGCCCTGCCACGCCGCCCACCCGGTCCCGCCGGCTCGCCCCCTTTGCCCCGCTTGCCCTGGCCGGCCTGTTGACGGTGGCACTGTACGGCCAGGCTCTCGCCCATGGCGACGTCGTCCCGCAGCCGGTGGACACCACCGGGCTGGAGAAGCTTGGCGAGACATGGCGGGACAGCAATCCCTACCGCGGCAACCCGCGCGCCGTCGAGATCGGCGCCTCGGCCTTCAACCAGAACTGCGCGCGCTGCCATGGGCTGGGTGCGGTGTCCGGCGGCATCGCCCCCGACCTGCGCTATCTGGAGAAGGGCGATGCCGGCGACGAGTGGTTCAAGGAGCGCGTCACCAACGGCTCAATCCGCAACGGCGTCACCTACATGCCGAAGTTCGGTGACGCCCTGGGGCAGGAGGCGCTGTGGTCGATCCGCTCCTGGCTGGAAACCGTGCACGAGGAGTGACGGCACGCTCCAACCGAAGGGGAGTACATCCGATGGCGGTGCGACATGTTCGCGCACAAAACAATTTGGGTCGTTCGCGTTGTTGCACCCGTCCATTTCGCTCTGACACAATGGAGGCGGGACGCTGTCCCAATCTTCATCTTTTCTGCCGCTGTGCAGGGAACCGCAGGCCATGACCCGGATCCTGATTGCCGATGACCATCCGATGGTGCGCGACGCTTTGCGCAGCGCGGTGCTCTATTCCTGCCAAGCCACCGACGTGATGGAGGCGGACCGGCTCGACAGCGTCATGCAGGCGCTGGAGGAACGGGGCGACCTCGATCTTGTGCTGCTCGACGTCAACATGCCGGGCATGAACGGCCTGGGCGGGCTGCGCACGTTGCGCCAGCGCTTTCCGGCGACCCCGGTCGTCGTCGTCTCCGCCCATGAGGAACGCCGCTGGGTGCGCGAGGCGATGGAGAGCGGGGCCGCCGGCTTCATTCCCAAATCGACCCCGCGCGACGCCATCGCCGCCGCCCTGCGCCAGATCCTGAACGGTGAGCTTTACGTTCCGCCCCAAGCCGCGGAAGAGGCGACCGCCGACGAGACCGAGGATGCCGAGACCGCGGAGATCGCGCGACGCATCTCCACCTTGACCGCGCAGCAGCTGCGGGTGCTGGAGCTTCTGGGCACCGGCAAGCTGAACAAGGAGATCGCCTTCGACCTCAGCATCACCGAGACGACGGTGAAGGCCCATGTCTCGGCGATCCTGCAAAAGCTGAAGGTCTACAGCCGCACCCAGGCGGTGGTGATTGCCAACCGTGTGCTGGCCGACCGGCGGTGAGGGTCTGTACGCACTTACCCCCACCCCTCCCGGCGAGGGAGGTCGGGTGGGGTTCCAAACTCCCAGCAGTTGCCGCTGTTCTTCTAACCCTCGCTCTCACCACCCCCGCCCTTGCCGCCGGCATTCCGCAGCCGGACGGTTACCGCCTGTCCGACTACCGCTCCCCCACGCCGGACGGAGTCGTCGGGGCGGAGACGGTCGATACCCCCGCGGTGCAGGCGCTGCTGTCGCCAGGCCGTCTTATTCCAATCTTCGTCCAGCGCCTGGAGCGCAGCACGCTGCCCGGCGGCCCCTGGCTGCAATCGAAGCCCTACCGGCAAATTCCCGGCAGCGTCTGGCTGCCCAATGTGGGGGTGGGCGCCCCCGATCCGGCGACGCTGGCATGGTTCGAGTCCCAGCTGGACCGGCTGACCGGCGGCGACCGCACCCGCGATCTTTTGTTCTACTGCCTGTCCGATTGCTGGCTGTCATGGAACGCGGCCAAGCGGGCGGTGTTGCTTGGCTATGCCCGTGTCCATTGGTACCCGACAGGCATCGACGGCTGGATGGAAGCCGGTCTGCCGACGGAGGAGGCGCATCCGCTTCCCCCTCCTGCTGCTCCCACTCCCTGATATCGGGGGCGGATCGGCACCGAAGGAGGTGGCGGATTACACCATGGTAGCATGGCGGCCCTCCGCCCCGGACCGCTACTCTTCATCTTGCCAACCATCCTGGTAAGCAACAGTCAGCAAGCAGGAGTATCACGCGATGAAGACCTGGCGCAAACCGAAGACCACCGAAATCGCCGTCGGCACCGAGATCAACGCCTACGCCTGCGCCGGCCTGTAAGCCGGACGAACCGGGGCCGGGGAAGCACGGCGTGACAGCTCTTCCCCGGACCTGCCTTCCATGGGTCCTTTTTCTCAAAGACCGCGCTTAAGTCGCGCTCAAGACGGTGGCCATGAAGATTCTCGTACTCGGTTCGGCAGCCGGCGGGGGCTTCCCGCAATGGAACTGCGCCTGCGAGGGTTGCCGCCGTGCCCGTTCCGGCGATCCGGCGGCCAAGCCCCGCACCCAATCGTCGCTGGCGGTGACCGCCGACGGCGAACGCTGGCTGCTGCTGAACGTCTCGCCCGACCTCGGCGCGCAACTGCTCGCCAACCCGCAGCTTCATCCCCGGAATGGCCTGCGCGGAAATCCGATCGGCGCGGCGCTGCTGACCAATGCCGACATCGACCATGTCGCCGGCCTGCTGACCCTTCGCGAATCCCATCCCTTCGCCGTCTATGCCACACCGCGCGTCCATGGCGTGCTGGCCGGCAACAGCGTGTTCAACGTGCTGAATCCCGAACTGGTCGCGCGCCGCCCGATGGCGCTGGGCGCGCCCTTCCAGCCAGCCGGGGCCGACGGTCGGCCGCTGGGGCTGGAGGTCGAGGCATTCGCGGTGCCGGGCAAGGTGGCGCTCTATCTGGAGGACGCGTCGGCCGGACCCGGCTTCGGCTCCGTCGCCGAGGACACGGTGGCGCTGCGCATCCGCCCCAGCGACGGGTCCAGCGACGGTTTCTTCTATATCCCCGGCTGTGCCGGCATGCCGGGCTGGCTGGCCGACCGGCTGCATGGGGCGCCGCTCGTGCTGTTCGACGGCACCACCTGGACCGACGACGAGATGATCCGCAGCGGCACCGGGGTGAAGACGGCGGCACGCATGGGCCACATGCCGATGTCGGGACCGGCCGGCAGCATGGCCGCCTTCACGCCGCTGAGCGTCGCCCGCAAATTCTACATCCACATCAACAACACGAACCCCGCCCTGCTGGAGGATTCGCCCGAACGGGCGGAGGCCGAGGCGGCCGGCTGGCGCATCGCCCATGACGGGCTGGAGCTGACCCTATGACTGAGCTGATGTCCCGCGAGGAGTTCCGCGCCGCGCTCTATGCCATCGGCGAGCGGCAGTATCACGACCTCCACCCGTTCCATCAGCTGCTGCATGGCGGCAAGCTGCAAAAGGGGCAGATCCAGGCCTGGGCGCTGAACCGCTTCTATTATCAGGTGTCGATCCCGCGCAAGGATCTGACCATCATGTCGCGCATGGACGATCCGGCGCTGCGCCGCGCCTGGTTGCAGCGCGTGCTGGACCATGACGGGCTGACCCAGACCGGTGAACTGGACGAGACCAAGGTCGGCGGCATCGAGCGCTGGTTGCGGCTGACCGACGGGCTGGGGCTGGATCGCGACTATGTGAAGTCGCTGGAGGGTCTCCTGCCCGCCACCCGCTTCGCCGTGGATGCCTATGTCAACTTCGTGCGCGACCATTCGCTGCTGGAGGCGGTGGCATCCTCGCTGACCGAGCTGTTCGCACCGTCGATCCACCGCGAACGCATCGCCGGGTTCGAGCGCAACTACGCCTTCGCCAACGACAGCACGCTGTCCTACTTCCGCAAGCGGCTAGACGAGGCGCCGCGCGACGTGGAGTTCGGGCTGGATTATGTGCTGACCAATGCCCATACAGCGGAACAGCAGCAGCAATGCCTGCGTGCGCTGCGCTTCAAGACCGAGCTGCTGTGGGCGCAGCTGGATGCCCTGCACCATGCCTATGTCACCCCCAACCTGATCCCGCCCGGCGCCTTCGTGCCGGTGGACATGGAACCGACACGGTACAGCCGGTGAACGCCGTCGCTCCCCACATTGCCGAGACCGACCGGTTGAGGCTGGCCCCCGGCGTCATGCTGCGCAACGACCGCCGCCGCGGCCAGTGGATGCTGATGGGGCCGGAGCGGCTTCTGGTGCTGGACGAGATGGCGCTGGCGGTGGTGCGCGCCTGTGTCGGTGCGGAGATCGCCGATGTGGCCGCCGGCATCGACCGGCTGACCGTGGAATACGACGCGCCACGCGCGGAGGTCGCCGCCGACGTGCTGGAGATGCTGACCGACCTGCGCAACAAGGGTTATGTCGTCACATGAGATGCCCCGGGAGGTGTGTCTCCAGGAGGTGTGTTCAATGAGCTGCGCCCTGCCCGCCTTCGCGGCATCCCCGGCCGCCGAACCGGCCCCGCCCTTCGCCGTGCTGATGGAGCTGACGCACCGCTGCCCGCTGCGCTGTCCCTATTGCTCCAACCCGGTGGCGCTCGAGTCCGCCAGCGCGGAGCTGGACACCGCCACCTGGAAGCGCGTGCTTGACGAGGCGGCGGACGCCGGTGCGCTCCAGGTGCATTTCTCCGGCGGAGAGCCCTGCGTCCGCAAGGATCTGGAGGAGCTGGTCGCCCACGCGACGGAGATCGGGCTCTACAGCAACCTCATCACCTCCGCCGTGCTGCTCGATCAGTCCCGGTTGGAGCGGTTGCAGCGCGCCGGGCTTCAGCATGTGCAGATCAGCCTTCAGGATGCCGAAGCCGTTGGCGCCGACCGCGTCGGCGGCTTCAAGGGCGGCCATGCGAAGAAGCTGGAGGTGGCACGGGCGGTGGTCCGGCAGGGTATGGCGCTGACCATCAACGCGGTTCTGCACCGCCACAACATCGACCGGGTGAACGACGTCATCGATCTGGCGATGGATCTTGGCGCCGGGCGGATCGAAATCGCCAACGTGCAGTATTATGGCTGGGCGCTTGCCAACCGCGCGGCCCTGATGCCGTCGCGTGAGCAGTTGCTGGCGATGGATGCCGCAGTGCGCGGCCGGCTGCCCGAACTGGCCGGGCGGATCGTCGTCGATTACGTCGTGCCGGATTATTACGCCCGCCGGCCGAAGAGCTGCATGGGCGGCTGGGCGCGCCGTTTCATGAACGTCACCCCGCGCGGCCGGGTTCTGCCCTGCCATGCCGCGGAGACGATTCCGGGGATGACGTTCGAGACGGTGCACGACCGCAGCCTGTCCGACATCTGGCGCGATGGCCCGGCCTTCGCTCGCTACCGCGGCACCGACTGGATGCCGGAGCCCTGTCAGTCCTGCGACCACAAGGAGGAGGATTGGGGCGGCTGCCGCTGTCAGGCCCTGGCGCTGGCGGGCAGCGCCGATGCGACCGACCCGGTCTGCGAACTGTCGCCGGCCCATGCGGAGGTCGCCGTTCTGCGCGACCGCGACGCCGCGGCACTGGGGACGGAGTGGACCTATCGCGGACTGTAGAAGAGTTTGGCGTCAGGGGGAGTATCGGCCTCGACCCTCCCCCTACTTGACCGCCCTCGTCACTTGTCGTGCCCCGATCCGCCCTTCTTGCCGCCGCCATCCTGCTTGTTGACGGTCGCCCAGGCCCGGCTTTCCGCCTCATCTTTGGACACGCCGCGCTTCTCGTAACTTTCTTCGATATGCTCGGCCTTGCGCTTCTGCTTGTCGGTGTATTTGTCCTTGTCGCCCTGGGACATCGGATCCTCCTGTTGGGCTGTGGGATGTTTCCCGCTCAACAGTGTCGCCGGATGGGAAGTTCCTCAGGGAAATAGGCGAAAACTCATATCCGGGACAGGACAGACGGAAAGCGCGGCTTGCCGTAAGCGCAGCCGTCACCCATCCTTTTCCCAATGCTTTCAGGGGGAGGTTCCGGGGTGTTCACGATCTTCAACAAGAGCCGCGCCTATATGGGTGCGGCAATCCTGGCGGTCGGTCTCGTCGCCGGCACGGCACAGGCGGCGGATGCGGTCCGCGTCGGCTCGAAGCTGGATGCCGAAAGCGGGCTGCTCGGCACCATGATCCTGCAGGTCTTGCAGGCGGGCGGCATCCCGACGGAAAATAAGATCCAGCTGGGCCCGACCAAGATCGTGCGCGGCGCCCTGCTGTCCGGCGAGATCGACATCTATCCCGAATACACCGGCAACGGCGCCTTCTTCTTCAATGTCGACAGCGATCCGGTCTGGAAGAATGCCGGCGCCGGCTATGACAAGGTCCGGCAGCTCGACCAGGAGAAAAACAGCATCGTCTGGCTGAAGCCGGCCCCGGCCAACAACACCTGGGCGCTGGCCGTGCGGCGCGATGTGGCCGACGCCAACAAGCTGAAGACCATGGAGGATTTCGCCAAATGGGTCGGCGGCGGCGGCAAGGCCAAGGTCGCCGCGTCGGCGGAGTTCGTGGAGAGCCCGGCCGCCCTGCCGTCCTTCCAGCAGACCTACGGCTTCGCGCTCAAGCCCGACCAGATGCTGATCCTGGCCGGCGGCGACACCGCGGCCACCATCCGTGCGGCGGCCGAACAGACATCGGGCGTCAACACCGCCATGGTCTACGGCACCGACGGCGCCATCGCGGCGCTCGACCTCGTCGTGCTGGCCGACACCAAGGGCGCGCAGATGGTGTATGAGCCGGCACCGACCGTCCGCGCCGCCGTGCTGACCGCCAACCCGAAGATCGCCGACCTGCTGAACCCGGTCTTCGCCAGCCTCGATGCCGAGACCCTGCGCGGGCTGAACGCCAAGATTTCGGTGGACGGCCGGGACCAGAAGCAGGTCGCCACCGACTATCTGAAGTCCAAGGGCTTCCTGAAGTAAGCCGGCGACGTGACCAGCCGACTTCTCCTGCACAACCGCGTCGCCCTGCTGATGGCGCTGGCCGCGGCGGTCGCCGCCATGGCCTTGCCCTTTCTCGGCTTCGCACCCAACCGCCTGCTGTCGGGACGGCCGGTGTCGCTGTGGGCGGCGGTGCAGGGGCTGGATGGGGCCGCGGCCCTGCTGCCGGGGTTGGTGCTACTGGCGACGCCGTTCCTGCGGCCCACCCGTGCCGGGCTTGGCTTGACCGTCGCAGCGAGTGGACTGTTCACCGCCGGGCTGGTCTGGCTGGCGGGCGCACAGGCGGCAGCACTGGCCCAGGGAGCGTCCGCAACGGCGCGGACTTCCTTCGCCTCCGGCTTCTGGGTGATGGCGGCGGCGGGTCTGCTGACCGCCATCGACGCGGCGCGCCGGCTGGAGCTGGGCGCCATCGGCCGTATGGCGGTCGGCGGCGCGGTCGCCGCGCTGGTGGCGCTGCAACTGGCGTCCGGCCATCTCGACGCGCTGTCGATCCTCAAGGAATACGCCAACCGGCGCGAGATCTTCGCCGACGCCGTGCTGCGCCATGCCACGCTGGTGGCGGCGGCGCTGATCCCGACCCTGCTGATCGGCATCCCTCTCGGCGTCGCGGCCCACCGGGTTCAGGCGGTTGGACGGGCGGTCTTCCCGGTGCTGAACGTGGTGCAGACCGTGCCGTCCATCGCCCTGTTCGGCCTGCTGATGGCACCGCTGGCGGCGCTGGGCGCGATGCTGCCGGGGTCGGGGATCAGCGGGGTCGGACCGCTTCCCGCGGTGATCGCGCTGACGCTCTATTCGCTGCTGCCCATAGTCCGCAACACCGCGGTCGGTCTGGACGGCGTTCCCGCCCCGGTGCGGGAGGCCGCCCGGGGCATGGGGCTGACGCCGCGCCAGATCTTCCTGCGCGTCGACCTGCCGCTGGCGCTGCCGGTCTTCCTGTCGGGACTGCGCATCACCGTGGTCCAGGCGGTCGGGCTGGCGGCGGTGGCGGCGCTGATCGGAGCGGGCGGGCTGGGTGCCATCATGTTCCAGGGGCTTTTCGCCAACGCGCTGGACCTTGTGCTGCTGGGCGCCGTTCCCGTCATTCTGCTGGCGGTGGCGGCCGACGCCCTGCTTTCCATCGGCATTGCCGCCGCCACCCACAGCATCGGCGTCCTGCCGGGAAAGAGTGCGCCATGATCGAATTCGAGCGCGTGACCAAGCGTTTCGGCTCCTGGACCGCGGTGGATGCCGTGTCCTTCACCGTGGCGGAAGGGGAATTCCGGGTGCTGATCGGGCCGTCCGGCTCCGGCAAATCGACGGTGCTGCGGATGATCAACCGTCTGATCCCCGCCGACGAGGGCACCATCCGCATCGACGGCGAGGACATCGCATCCCTGAAGCCGGAGGAACTGCGCCGGCGCATGGGCTACGTCATCCAGTCGGTCGGGCTGTTCCCGCACTGGACGGTGGAACGCAACATCGCAACGGTGCCCGGCCTGCTCGGCTGGCCCAGGGCGCGCATCCGCGACCGGGTGACGGAATTGCTGGAGTTGCTGAACCTCGACCCCCGCCGGTACCGCGGCGCCTATCCGCACCAGCTGTCCGGCGGTCAGCAGCAGCGCGTCGGTGTCGCCCGCGCCCTGGCGGCGGAACCGCGCATCCTGCTGATGGACGAACCGTTCAGCGCGCTCGACCCGATCACCCGCGCCAGCCTGCAAACGGAACTGTCGGCCATCCACCGCCGCACCGGCACCACTGTGGTCTTCGTCACCCACGACATGGACGAGGCGCTGCGGCTTGGCGACAGCATCGCGGTGATGGACCATGGCCGGCTGATCCAGTGCGCCACGCCGCTGGACATCCTGACCCGTCCGGCCAGCCCGCTGGTGCGCGATCTCGTCGGGCGCGAGGAATGGGGGCTGAAGCGGCTGGCGGTGGAGACGGTCGGTGACCGCGCCCGCCGGCAGGAGAGCGTGACCGGCGAACCGCTGACTGCGGAGACCCCGCTCCACCGCGCCCTTTCGGAGATGGTCGCCCGCGGCACCGAACGGCTGCCGGTGGTGGACGGCGACGGCCGGCCGGCCGGCGTGCTGCACCTGTCCGACCTCGTCCGCCCCGCCTCCGGCGGAGCGGTCCCCGGCGGCACCGCATGACCGGCGCCGGCATGGCCCCACGGGATTTCCTGACCGACCGGCTGATGCTGGGTCTGGTGGTGCTGGTGGCGCTGGTGCTGGGCATGCCGTCGCTGAAGCCGCTGTTCGCGACGCTGTTCCCCCGCCTGGACCGGCCGCTGTACGAGGCGGAGAGTTTCGTCAGCCTGACGCTCGACCATATGGCGCTGGTCGGCGCCTCCAGCCTCGCCGCGATCCTGCTGGGCGGCGGTGCCGGCATCGCCGTCACCCGTCCCTGGGGACGGGAATTCCGCGGCCTGCTGGAAACCGTCGCCACCATGGGCCAGACCTTCCCACCGGTGGCGGTGCTGGCGCTGGCGGTTCCGGTGATGGGCTTCGGCCCCGAACCGGCGCTGATCGCCCTGACGCTCTACGCCCTGTTGCCGGTGGTGGAGAACACGGTCGCCGGGCTGGACGGCGTTTCGGCCCCGGTGCTGGACTCGGCCCGCGGCCTGGGCATGGGGCCGGCGGAAGTGCTGTTCCGCGTCGAGCTGCCGCTGGCCGCCCCGGTGATCCTGGCGGGCATCCGCACCGCCGTCATCATCAATGTCGGTACCGCCGCCATCGCCTCCACCGTCGGCGCCAAGACCCTGGGCCTGCCGATCATCGTCGGGCTGAACGGGTCCAACCAGGCCTATGTCATCCAGGGTGCGCTGATCGTCGCCGCACTCGCCGTGGTGATCGATGCCGGGTTCGACCGGCTCGCCGGCTGGCTGACCCGCTGGTCGCAACGCTGACGTCGGACCAGAAGCGGCCACATATTGCGAATGACTTGCATTCGCAATTTTGGCGTCCTACTCTCCGCTGATCCACACCAAGCGGAGTCCGCCATGTCCAGCATGCAGTCCCATCGCCGCCCCGCCCCTCGTCGGGAGCGCTTCCAGGATCTGTGCGATGCGGAGACGCTGGTCGTCTCGGTGCTGCGGCTGTGGGCGGAGCCTCTGCGCGAACCGGAACGGCAGCATCCGCATTGGCAGGATGGAATGACCGCAGCCGGGCTGTCGAACGATGCGGCGGTGGCGTTCGACACGCTGATGCGCATCGTGCTTTCCGCCACCAACCGCCCGCTCGACCTCCACCGTCCGCCCTGCCCGGCCCTGGGCACCGACGAGGCTTTGCTGCTCGACATGTTGCGGCTGGCGCAGCAGGGACAACATGGCGAGGCCGGGGTGCTGATGAACGACTGGCTGTCGCTGACTGCCGTGCGCATGGCGATGGCGCCGCTCTGCGTCCTGGCCGGGGCCCTCGCCCGCGCCGGCCTGACGCTGCCGGACCCCGGGAAGACATCGCATATGCCGAGCCGGCCGGTCACCGGCCCCATCGACCAGTTGAGGGACAGGCCGCGCCCCACCGCCGACCGCGGCGCCACCCTGCTGCACTGAAGCGGCGCTATGCGCCAGCCTAGCGCCGCAATCCCGCGGCGATGCGATCCGCCAGCTGGCCGACCGCCTGGCTCATCGTCCGAACCTGCGCATCGGCCTCTGCACCGCCGGACGACACCTCGACGGTTTCGCGCGCCGGCGCGATCCTGCGCCCGCCGGACCCGCTGCCGGACGACAGGGTCCATTGCGCATCCAGAACCACACGCCCGGTGGCGTCGGCGTCGAAGCGCAGCACGGTGACGGCCAGCACCGGCGTCCCCTCGGCCAGCCCGCTGCCGGCCACCGGCAGCACCGTCGTCCCCGGCAACCGCGCCGCAAGGTCGCCGGCCAGGGTGGAGCGCAGGCCATCGGCCAGCGGCTCCGCCCAGCGGTCATACTCCAGCGTCTCCACCCGGTTGCCGTCGATGCGGCGGACGATCTGCGGCCGGTCGATCAGCATCGGCAGGTCGAGCGAGCCCAAGGCCAGGGTCCGGAACGTTGTCGCTGCCGGCTGCGCCGAACCGGCTGGCGGGATCACCGCCAGCGTGTAGAGCCGGCTGTCCGGCGTCGACTGGCAGGCCGCCAGCACGAAAAGCGGCAGCGCCAGCGCAGCATTCCGGAATCCGCGCATCACCTTCATCCCCTCTGCTCCCCGTCCCATTATTTCTTGCCCCGCAGCAGCGCTTCGGGGTGGCGTTCCAGATAGTCGGCCAGCACACGGAAGGACCGCGCGGCATCGTTCAGCTGCCGCATCACGCCCGGCAGGTCGGCCTGTCCGCTCCCACCGCCGAGCAGCCCGTTGGCGTTCTTCAGCGTTCCTTCCGCCGCGGTCGCCACCCCGCGCAGGCTCTTCACCAGCTGCGGCAGTTGCCGGTCGGCGTCGCGCATCAGCGCATCGGCGCTGCCCAATGCCTTGGCGAGTGCGGCCAGCGACCGCGCGAGGTCCGGCGATCCGGCGAGCCCGCCCACCGACTGCAAGGTGCCGCGCAGGTCGGCGATCAGCGCGTCCAGCGGCAGGGCGGAGATCTTCTCCATCACCACCCCGGCCGAAGCCATGATCGAATCGAGGTCGCTGGAGGCCACCGTCGGCAGTTCCGACCGCTCCGATCCCGGCGAGGGCGGCAGGCCGGGAGCGTAATCGAAGGAAACCAGCTTCTGCCCGGTGATCAGGTTGCCCGAGGCCAGCCGGGCCCGCAGACCCTTCTGCACCTGCATGGCGACCAGCTTGCGCACCGCCGCCTCGTCCATCGGCTTGCCATCGATCACGGCATAGGTCCGGGCGACGAGATCGGGTTCGAAATCGATGTCGACGGGGATGTGCAGTTCCTCCTTGGCCTCGTCATACACCAGCCGCACGGCGGCGACGTGGCCCACCGTCAGGCCGCGCATCAGCACCGGTGCACCGGCCTGAAGCCCCTGCACCGAACCGGGGAATTCCAGCCGGTAGCGCACGCGCAGCCGGTCGCGCGCCGCCGCGGCGGACGCCTGATCCTCGTAAAGCGTGAAGCTGGCCCAATCCAGCGACTGTGCCCCGGCCTCGGGATCGGGCGGGGTCTCCAGCACCACGCCGCCCAGCGCCAGCGACTTCAGCGATTCCGTCTGGAACTTGATGCCGTCGGCCCCGGCGGAGAACTGGATGCCCGACGACCGCCAGAAGCGGCTTCCCTCATGCACCAGGCCCTCATAGGGCGCACGGACGAAAATCGCCACCGACACGCTGCGGTCCTGCGGCGACAGGTTGTAGCCCATCACCTCACCCACCTGGACACCGCGGAAATAGACGGGAGAGCCCTGGGCCAGCGATCCCAGCTGCTCGGTCTTCAGGTTGAAGCTGCGGCCCGGCACGTCGGCGCGGACCACCGGCGGCTCGTCCAGCGCGTCGAACTCCCGACGGTCATCGCCGCCGCCGGGCTCCATCTCCACATAGGTGCCGGACACCACGGTGCTGAGCCCCGACACACCGCCGAGGCCGAGGCGCGGCGCCACCACCCAGAAACGGGTGCCATCCTTCAGATGACGGTCGGCGGTGCGGTCCATGCGCGCGGTGGCGATCACCTGCGACAGGTCATCGGACAGCCGCACCGATTCGATCACGCCCAGATCGACGTTCTTGTGCTTGATGCGGGTCCGCCCGGCCTCCAGCCCGTCGCCGGACTGGAAGGTGATGACGATCTGCGGCCCGCGCTCCTCGAACCAGCGCCAGCCGAGCCAGCCGGCGATCAGCGCCGCCACCAGCGGCAGCAGCCACAAGGGCGACAGCCGCCGGCGCGGCGGTGTCGCGACCTCGGGCGGGTGGCCGGCAGACGGGTGGTTGGCAGGCGAATCGGTGTCCGGCCGGTCGTTGTCTCGGGTCTCGTCAGCCATGCCGCGTCATTCCAGCCTGTTCGTTCTGCGCCGCATCGGGCGCGCCCTCTTCCGCGCGGTCCCACATCACCCGCGGGTCGAAGATGTGGCTTGCGATCATGGTCAGCACGACCACGCCGGCGAAGGCGATGGCGCCGGGATCGGCGCGGACGGAGGCGACGGCGCCGAACTGCACCAGCGCCGTGAGGATGGCGATCATGAACACGTCGATGTTGGACCAGCGCCCGATGGCGTCGATGATGCGGTACAGCCGCGTCCGGGCATGCAGCCTCGCGGCCGAACGCCGCCACGCGGCCAGGAGAAACCAGCCGAGCCCCACCAGCTTCAGCACCGGCACGGCGACGCTGGCGACGAAGACCAGTAGGGCCAGCGGCCACAGCCCGGCCTCCGCCAGTTCATGCACGCCGCTGAGGATCGTGCTGGGGGCACCCTGGCCGAAATTGACGACGGTCATCACCGGCAGCAGGTTGGCCGGGATGTAGAGCACGGCGCCGGCAGACACCAGCGCCGCGGTGCGCTCCAGGCTGTTCGGTTCGCGCGGGTGCAGGCGGCTGTGGCAGCGGGTGCAGCGGTCCGGTGCCGGCCCATGGTCGCCGCCATGGACCCGCTGGCAGACGGTGCAGGCGACCCAGCGCCTGGGCGCCGGCGCATCGCTGGGCGGCACATGGTCGATCGCCTGCCAGACCCGGCGGCTGTCGAGCGCCAGATCCATCAGCGTGCCGGCCAGCACGAAGCCGCCCAACGCCAGCCCGCCGACCAGGAACTCCGCGTTGGCGAAGCCCTTAAGCCGCGAATAGCCGACCAGCAGCCCAAGCAGGAAGACGTCCAGCATCGCCCAGGGCCGCAGCTTCTCGGCCCAGGCGAAGAGACGCGCGGTCTCCCGCACGTGGGTGGGTTGGCGACCGTCATGCAGCCGTTGCAGCACGGCGATCACCGCCATGATGCGGGCGAAGGGAGCGGCAAGCACCAGCGCGCCGACCAGCAGCGACAGCGGCCACATGCCCTGGTCGGCCAGAATCTCGACACCGGTGGTGACCAGGCTTGTGCGGTCGTTGCCCTGGATGTTCACGCCCATCAGCGGGTTGGCGGCGATGAGCATCAGCATCAGGGCGCTGGCGACCGCCATCGGCAGCGCATGGCGGACGCCGCCGCGTCCATTCCGGAACAGCACCGCGCCGCAGCGCGTGCATTCGGCCCGGCGGCCCGGCGCCGGCAGGCGGACGCGGTGCAGGCGGCCGCAGTCGGGGCAGGCGACGAGATCGTCACGACTCTCCGCCGCCGGCACCATCAACCCTTCCTTGCCCGTTCCAACCGACATGCACGCACGCGAACCTTCCAACCGACGAAACCCGCTCTCCAATTGGCTTTTATCAGCGTTGGCGCAAGCCCCTTCGAAGCGGATAGGCGGAATTCCGCCGCATTGCAACATGGCTTGTGTCACGTTCGGGAATTCGCGATTGACCGAAAGATTATGTACATACATTATCGCTGAAACGTCACATCGCGGCGCGGAGAGCGGGGTGCAGGGGTTGGCACGGCAAGGCCTGACCGGACAGAACCGCGGTAACGGACCGGCGTCTCCGCCGGAACATCCGTTGCAAGCCGGTCCGGCGCAGACCGGCCTCGCTCCGGACAGCGCCCCGAAGGACAGCACCCTCGACGGCCGCGGCCCCCTGTTCGACCAGATCAAGCGCGCCGTCGCCGGGCAGATCCTGCGCGGACGCTGGCAGGCGGGCCAGCGCCTTCCCAACGAGGCGGAACTGTCCAGCCTCTACGGCGTCTCCCGCCAGACGGTGCACAAGGCCATCGCCCTGCTGGCGCGGGAGGGCTTCCTGGTCCGCCGCCGCCGCGCCGGCACCTTCGTCGCCACCGGCCGCCGCGACCGCTTCGCCCTGCCCATCGAGGACATCGGCGACGTGGTGGCGCGGGATGGGCGTGTCTACGAATTCCGCATCCGCGACCGCAAGATTTTTCGCAACGGCGAGGGCATCCGCTGGCCCGACCTGCCCGACGGAACGCCGATCCTGACGCTGGAATGCCTGCATTTCAGCGACGGCACGCCGATCCAGCACGAACGTCGGCTGGTCAATCTCGACGTCGTGCCGGAGGTGGTTGACGAATCCTTCGATGTCGTGGCACCCAGCCGATGGCTGGTCGACCGGGTTCCCTGGTCATCGGCCGACCACACCGTGCGCGCGGTCAACGCGACGGCGGAGATGGCGGCCTTGCTGGGGGTGGAAGCCGGTGCGGCCTGCCTGTCGATCCGGCGGCAGACCATGCATCTCAGCCGGCCGGTGACGCTGGTTCATTTCCTCTCGGTCGGCGACCGCTTCAGCCTCAGCGGATCGTCGATCACCGACAGCGCGACCGAGTTGAATTTGTAAACACAAAAGGACCGGTGACAGGCGCCGGCCGCAACAGGGGTGACTTCACGATGGAGAGCAAGGCTATGGTTCGGACGATGTTCAAGACGGCGCTGCTGGGCGCCACCCTGCTGGTCGCCGGTGCCGCCGCCGGGACGGCGATGGCCGACACGCTGGCCGACGTGAAGAAGGCGGGCGTCTTCACCGTCGCCACCGAGATGCAGTTCCCGCCCTTCGATTTCCTTGAGAACAACGAATACAAGGGTGTCGACAAGGACCTGTTCGACGAGGTGGCGAAGGAGCTGGGCGTCAAGGCCAAGTACATGGACCTGCCCTGGACCAGCGTGCTGCCGGGCCTGGAAGCCAAGAAGTTCGATCTGGTCATCGCCCCGGTCACCATCACGAAGGAGCGCATGAAGCGCTACTCCTTCACCGTTCCGATTTCCGAGGCGACCGCCGCCCTGATGAAGCGCGCCGACGACAAGACCATCAACAAGCCGGAAGACATCGCCGGCAAGAAGGTCGGCGGCGGCAAGGGCACGTCGCAGCTGGCCCAGGCGAAGGAATTCGGCCAGACGCTGCCGACCCCGCCGGATGTGCGCGAATATGTCGACAGCAACCAGTCCTACGCCGATCTGGCCGCCGGCCGCGTCGACGCCTCGGTCAACTCGCTGCCGAACCTGAACTTCGCCGCCGCCCAGCGCAAGGAGACCTTCGCCGTCGTCCTGCCGCCCTTCGGCAAGCCCTCCTACTTCTCGTGGGTCGGCCGTCCCAGCGACGACGACAAGAGCCTGATCGAGGCGGTCAACGCCGCCCTGGTCAAGATCCAGAAGGACGGCCGCATGGCCGCCATCCAGAAGAAGTGGTTCGGCGTCTCGCAGGAGCTGCCGACCACCGTTCCGGAACCGCAGCTCTAAGGAACGCATGACCGTCCCTCTCCCGCCTTTCGGGCGGGAGAGGGACAGGATCGCCCGACCAAGGCCCACACGATGAAGTTCAGCGTCATCATCGACGCCTTTCCCTATCTGCTGGGAGCGGCCGTCACGACCATCTGGGTCTCTCTGCTCGGCGTGCTGCTGGGGCAGGTGATCGGCGTTGTCGTCTGCGTGGCGCGCCAGTCCGGCGGCCGGGCGGCGGACATGGCCGGCGGTGTCTATGTCAGCTTCTTCCGCGGCGTTCCGCTGCTGATCCAGCTTCTGCTGATCTACTACATGCTGCCGCTGATCGGCATCGACGTGCCGCCGCTGGTCGCCTCCATCGCCGCGCTCGGCCTCGCGTCCGGCGCCTATGTGTCGGAGATCTACCGCGGCGCGCTGAACGCCGTCCCGCACGGCCAGTCGGAGGCGGCGCTGGCGCTGGGCTTCCCCGGATCGTCGATCTGGACGCGCATCCTGCTGCCGCAGGCTTTCCGCATCTCGGTCCCCGCGCTGGTCAACGAACTGATCCTGCTGCTGAAGGCATCCTCGCTGATCTCCGTCGTCGGGGTGGCAGAGCTGACGCGGACCAGCCAGACCATTTCGGCCAGCAACTACCGTCCGCTTGAGATTTATCTGGCGGCCGGCCTCATCTATCTGGCGATCAACGGCGCGCTGGCCCTGTTCGGCACGCTGGTCGAACGCCGCCTGCAACAGGCCTGACCCGATGTTGGACCTTTCCCTTCTCGTCCAGTACGGCCCGGCGCTGCTGCGCGGCTTCGGCGTCACCATCCTGTGCTGGGGCGCCGGCTGCCTCATCGGCATGGTGCTGGGCTTTGCGCTCATGCTGCTGCGGCAATTGCCGGTGAAGCCGCTGCGCTGGATCATCCGCGCCTACATCGAGGTGATCCGCGGCACGCCCTTCCTGATCCAGCTGTTCCTGCTCTACAGCGGCGGCCCGGCCATCGGCCTGCGGCTGGAGGCGACGACCGCCGGCATCCTCGGCCTCGGCATCTACGGCAGCGCCTATTTCGCCGAGATCTTCCGCGCCGGCTATCAGGCGGTGCCGAAGGGGCAGGTGGAGGCGGCGCTCAGCCTCGGCATGTCCTACGGCTCGATCCTGCGCCGGGTGATCGTCCCGGCGATGCTGGTGTCGACCATCCCGGCCATCGTCAACATGATGGCAATCCTGACCAAGGAGACGGTGGTGCTGTCGATCATCACCGTGCCGGAACTGATGTACGAGATGCAGACGATGGCGGCGGAGACCTTCGCCACCTTCGAGACCATCCTGGGGATGGCGCTGTTCTACTGGCTGCTGGTGGAGGTGGTGTCGCGCCTGGGCCGCCGGCTGGAGGCGCGCGTCACCCGTTTCCTGACCCACGCCTCGCCGCAAGGGTCGTCGTCCGAGACTGCAACCGCGAGGGCGTGATGACCGCCGTTTCCCGAACCGCCAACCCGTCGCGCAGCATGGCCCAGAGCGACACCGTGCCGATGGTCTCGATCCGCGGCGTCGGCAAGAGCTTCGGCACCAACGAGGTGCTGCGCGACATCGACCTGACCGTCAACAAGTCGGAGGTCGTCTGCCTGATCGGCCCCAGCGGATCGGGCAAGAGCACGCTCCTGCGCTGCATCAATTTCCTGGAGGTCTACGACCGCGGCGAGATCCGCATCGAAGGCAAGCTGGTCGGCTATAGCGAGGACACGCCGCGCCGCCGCCTGTCCAACCGCGACCTGCGCGATCTGCGCCGCAACGTCGGCATGGTGTTCCAGCAGTTCAACCTGTGGCCCCACATGACCGCGCTGGAGAATGTGGCCGAGGCGCTGGTGCAGGTCCGCGGCATGGACAAGGCCGCCGCAACATCCCATGCCCGCCGGATGCTGGACCGGGTCGGCCTCGCCGCCAAGGCCGACAGCTACCCCGCCCGCCTGTCCGGCGGCCAGCAGCAGCGCGTCGCCATCGCCCGCGTCATCGCGATGGAACCCCACCTGATGCTGTTCGACGAGCCGACCTCCGCCCTCGACCCCGAACTGGTGGGCGAGGTGTTGCAGGTGATGCGCGATCTGGCGGCCGACGGCATGACCATGGTGGTGGTGACCCACGAGATGGGCTTCGCCGCCAACGTCGCCGACAAGGTCGCCTTCCTCGACCGCGGACGCATCGCCGCCTTCGGAACCCCGCGCGAGGTCTTCCACGAATCCGCCGAACCGCGGGTGCAGCAGTTTTTGCAGACGTATCACGAGCGCAACAGCTTCTGATCGCCATTCGCCGATGAAGAAAGGCCGCCCAAATTGGGGCGGCCTTCGTGGCGGCTCAGTAATGATACCGGCAGGCCAGTATTTCGAGCGATTGAGCGTCGCCGCTCCCGGCCACCCGATACACCAGCCGATGTTCGCCCGTTATCCGTCGCGACCACCAGCCGGCGAGTCCTTCCTTGAGAGGTTCAGGCTTGCCCAGCCCTGAAAACGGATTACGCTCCGTATCGCGGATCAGGTCATTGACCTTCTTCAGCACGGCCCGGTCGTTCTTCTGCCAGTATAAATAATCCTCCCAAGCGCCGTCAGTCCAAATTTTCTTCATTCAGAATGTCCCGCTCGATGCCTTTGCCAGCATCGAGTTGGGCGATGCCTTTGAGCAGCCGTTCCGCATTCTTCGGGCTTTTCAGGAGATGAAGCGTCTCCATCAACCCTTCGAACTCTTCTTCGGAAATCATCACCACCGACCGCCCCTTCTGACGGGTGACGGTCAACGGTGCGCGGCTGTCACAGACCTCGTCCATCACGCTGGCAAGGTTGTTTCTAAGGTCGGTGTAGCTGATGTGTCCCATTTCAGGTCCTGCCCAATCCAGATGAGTGCGGGAAGGGGCTTTTGTCTAATGAGGCCCGCAGTCACCACAACTATGTACAGAAATACGGACATACATCAAGCCCGAGCTGCCACAGCCACGCTACCCCTGGCACCCCGCCGACAAACCCGCTAAGAACCTTTCGCACGCGCAACAGAACAGCAATGCGAAAGCCCGGTCTCCGTCGATGATCGAACTCCGGTCCGTCACCCACGCCTATGGCGACCGCCCCGTCCTGCACGACCTGTCGCTGCGGCTGGCCGAGCGGCGCATCGCCATTCTCGGCGGCAACGGCTCGGGCAAGAGCACGCTGGCCCGCCTGCTGAATGGGCTGATCGTGCCGGCAGCCGGCACCGTCACGGTCGATGGCCTGGATACCCGCAGCGACGGCCGGGCGGTGCGCCAGCGGGTCGGTTTCGTCTTCCAGAATCCCGACACCCAGATCGTCTATCCGACGGTGGAAGAGGATCTCGCCTTCGGGCTGAAGGCGCGCAAGCTGCCGAAGGACGAGATCGCCCGCCGCGTCGCCGGGGCGCTGGAGCGCTACAACCTCGACCGCTACCGGCACCAGCCGGCCCACCAGATGAGCGGCGGCGAGAAACAGCTGCTCGCCATCGCCGGGGTGCTGGTGCTTGAGCCGGCCTATGTCATCTTCGACGAACCGACCACGCTGCTCGACCTGCGCAACCGCCGCAAGGTGATCGACCTGCTGCGCGGCCTGCCGCAGACGGTGGTCGTCGTCACCCACGACCTCGACATGGTGAAGGATTTCGACCGGGCGCTGGTGCTGGAGGATGGCCGCGTCGTCGTCGACGGCCCGCCGACGGAAACCGTACCGGCCTACATCGAGCGGCTCGACTGATGCTGGGCCTCTACCTGCATCGGGAGTCGGTCGTTCACCGCCTGCCGGCAGGGGCGAAGCTCGGCGGCCTGCTGCTGGTGACCATCCTGGTGCTGGCCCTGCCCGGCAGCTGGGGAGCGCTGGCCGCCGGACTGATCGGCGCCGCGGTGCTTGTGGCGGCAAGGCTGCCGGCCAGGCGGGTGCTGGCGGAGTTGCGGGCGCCGGTGCTGATGCTGACTTTGCTGTTCGGTTTCCAGGCGCTGCTGGCCGGCGGCGGGTGGGAGGAGACGGCGGTCGCCGTCGCCCGCTTCGCCGCCCTGATCCTGCTGGCGACCCTGGTCACGCTGACCACCCGCGTCATGGACATGGTCGATCTGTTCGAGCGGCTGTTCGGCCTGCTGCGGCCGGTCGGGGTCAACCCGGCGAAGATGGCGCTGATGCTGGCCCTGACCATCCGCTTCATCCCGCTGCTGGGCGAACAGGTGCGCGAGGTGCGGATGGCCCAGCGTGCCCGCGGCGTGGAGCGCAACATAGCCGCCCTGTTCGTTCCGCTGCTGGTCAAGATCCTCACCATGGCCGATGATCTGACCGCCGCACTGGAAGCGCGCGGTTATGACCCGGTCGATGCCGGGACGAACGAGAGCGAAAACAAAAACAGCACGCAACGATAACGTCACCAGCCGAAGGAAGCGTCCGCCATGTTGTCCACCCGCGACCTCGTCCTCTGCGCCCTGTTCGCCGCCCTGCTGGGCGGGCTCGGCATGGCACCGCCGATTCCGCTCGGCTTCCTACCGGTGCCGGTCACCGCGCAGACTCTGGGCGTCATGCTGGCCGGCACCATCCTGGGCGCCAAGCGCGGCGGCATCGCAGCGCTGCTGTTCGTGCTGCTGGTCGCGGCCGGCCTGCCGCTGCTGGCGGGGGGTCGCGGCGGCATCGGCGTCCTGATGGGGCCGACCGGCGGCTTCGTGCTGTCCTGGCCGGTCGGCGCCTTCGTCACCGGCTGGCTGGCGGAACGGTTCGCCACCACCGCCAACCCGATCCGCCTGTTCGCGGTCAGCGTGCTTGGCGGCATCCTGGTCGTCTATGCCGGCGGCATTCCCTGGCTGTGGCTGGTCGCAGGCCTGCCGATCGACAAGGCGGTGTTCGGCACGCTGGCCTTCGTGCCGGGCGACCTGATCAAGGCCGGCATTGCCGCCGTCGCCGCCTCGGGCGTCCGCCGCGCCGGCATCCTGCCGATTCATGCCTGAGAGAATGATTCCTGAGCAACCATCCCTTACCGGCGGCTATCTGGGTGAGGACAGCCTCGTCCGCCCCTTTGCGCTGGCCGCCGAACGGACGCCTGACCATCCGGCGCTGATCCTCGGCGAGGAAGCGCTGTCCTATGGCGCGCTGCTGGAGCAGGTGCGGCGGGCCGGTGCCGGTGTGGCTGCCCTGCGCCGGGATGGAGCGCCGCCACACGTAGCGCTCAGCCTGGGCAACCGGCCGGAACTGCTGGCATTGTTCTTCGGCATCGTCGCGGCCGGCGGCATCGTCGGCCTGCTCGACCCGAAATGGAGCGCCGCGCAGACCGCCGCCGCCATCGAAACCTTCCGCCCCGATCTGCATCTGACGACCGAGATCGCCGCCACCTGGATCGCTGCGCAGCCGGCGGGCTGGACCATGCCCGCCGTCGATCCGAAGAGGCCGTTCCTGGTCGGCTTCACCTCCGGCACCACCGGCCGGCCCAAGGCCTTCATCCGCAACCAAGGCTCCTGGCTGGCGACGCTGGAGGCGAGCCGGGTGGAATTCGGCATCGGTACCGAGGACGTCATTCTCGTGCCGGGGCCGCTGGTCCATGGCCTGGGCCTCTATGGCGCGGTGGAGGGGCTGTCGGCCGGCGCCACGGTGCGGGTGCAGGCGAAATTCGACGGAACCGACGCGGCGGCGCAGTTGGCGGAGTGCGGCGTCACCACGCTGGTGCTGGTACCGACGATGCTGGTCGGCATTCTCGACGCTGCCGAGCGCGACGGCCGACCGTTCCCCGCCCTTCGCCGGGTGGTCTGTTCCGGCGCCAAGCTGGCGCCCGCGGTGCATGACCGGCTGGCCGCCCTCTGCCCCGATGCCGCCGTGCTGGAATATTACGGCGCGTCCGAGCTGAGTTTCGTCAGCCTGCGCTCGTCCCGCGAAGGCGCCCCCGCCGACAGCGTCGGCCGTCCCTTCCATGGGGTGGAACTGAGCCTGCGCGACGATGACGGCCGTCCGGTGGAGCGCGGCCGGCCCGGCACCGTCTGGGTGCGCAGCGGCATGCTGAGCGACGGCTATCTCGGTGTCACCGACGGCGCCGGCTACCGCGAGCGGAACGGCTGGGGCACGGTCGGCGATTACGGCTGGATCGACGACGGAGGCTGGCTGCGGCTGGTCGGGCGAGCCGGCGATATGGTCATCACCGGCGGCCTGAACGTCTACCCGGCGGAGGTCGAAGCGGTCCTGCGCGCCCACCCCGCGGTGGCGGAGGCGGTGGTGTTCGGCCTGCCCGACCCCTATTGGGGCGACGCCCTGTCCGCCGTCGTGTGGTGGCGCGGAAGCGCGCGCGCCTCGCTCGCCGACCTGCGCGGCTGGTGCCATGACCGGCTGGAGGGTTACAAGGCGCCGCGGCGGGTCTTCGCCGCGTCCGACATGCCCCTGACCGGCAGCGGCAAGATCGCCCGTGCCGATGTGCGCGAACGGGCGAAGCTCGGCGGACCGGACGGCGGGCTGGAGGTGGTGGCGTGACCAGCCGCCCCATCATCGTTGCAGCCCGGCGAACCCCGGTCGGGCGCATCGGCGGCAGCTTGCGCGAGCTTCCCGTCGAGGATCTCGCCGCCCCGGTCATCCGCGCGGTGCTGGCCGACGCCGGCCTCGACCCCGCGGAGGTGGATGAGGTTCTGCTGGGCAACGCAGTCGGTCCCGGCGGCAATGTCGCGCGGCTGTCGGCTCTGGCGGCCGGGCTGCCGGTGTCGGTGCCCGGCGTCACGGTGGACCGGCAGTGCGGATCGGGGCTGGAGGCAGTCAATCTCGCCTCCCGGCTGGTGCAGTCCGGCGCCTGCGACGTTGTCCTGGCCGGCGGGGTTGAGAGCACCAGCACCGCCCCGTGGCGTGTCGCCAAGCCGTCCAGCCTCTACCGCAGCCCGACTTTCTACGACCGCGCCCGCTTCGCCCCCGACGAGGTCGGCGACCCGTCGATGATCGAGGCCGCGGAGACCGTCGCCACGGCCTATGGCATCGACCGTACCCGCCAGGACCGCTACGCGCTGGACAGCCACCGCAAGGCCGTGGCCGCGCAGGCCGCCGGGCGGTTCGACCGCGAGATCGTTCAGTTGCATCTCCGCGACGGCCGCGTCGTCGTCCTCGATGACTGCCCGCGCGCCGATACCAGCCTCGAAAAGCTGGCGGCGCTGAGGCCAATTCTCCGGCCGGACGGCACGGTTACGGCGGGCAACGCCTGCCCGGTCAATGACGGCGCCGCCGTGGTGGCGGTGGTGTCGGAGCGGAAGTTCCGCGCGCTCGGCCTCACCCATGGGCTGGTGGTGGTCGACAGCGCCGCGGCGGGCGTGGATCCGAAGCTCCTCGGCACCGGCCCGATCCCGGCGGTGACCAGGCTGCTGGCCCGCAATCCCAGACTGACCGTCGCCGACATCGACCTCGTCGAGCTCAACGAGGCCTTCGCCGCCCAGGTGCTGGCCAGCCTCGACGCGCTTGGCATCGACCAATCGCGCGTGTCGGTCGGCGGCGGAGCCTTGGCGCTCGGCCATCCCTACGGCGCATCCGGGGCGATCCTGGTGACGCGCCTGTTCAGCGAAATGCTGTTTTCGGCTGCGGGCCGTGCGCCCCGGCTAGGCCTCGCCACGCTCGGCATCGGCGGCGGGCTGGGGCTCGCCACACTTCTGGAGCCAGTTTGAATGACCAGCGCCCCTGCGGCCGGGGATAGTTTCCGGTCGGCCTTCCGTCACCGCGCCTTCGCCCTGTTCTGGAGCGCGCGGGTCTGCTCGATGCTGGCGATCCAGATGCAGGTGGTGGCGGTCGGCTGGCAGGTCTATGCCATGACCGGCGACCCGCTCGACCTCGGGCTGGTCGGGCTGTTCCAGTTCCTGCCCTCGCTGGCGCTGGTTCTGGTGGCCGGCCATGTGGTCGACAACAACGACCGCAAGACGGTCCTGTTCGGCGCCCTGTCGGTCGAGATGATCGCGGTCGCCGCCCTGTTCCTGCTGACCATGGCGGGCGCCCTGTCGCCCCACGCCACCTTTGCCGTGGTGGCGCTGATCGGCCTCGCCAAGTCCTTCGAGGGGCCGGCCAACCAGGCGATCCTGTCCGCGACCGTCCCGGTGGAGGATTTGCCCAACGCCGTCGCCTGGCAGTCGTCGGGCGTGCAGGTGGCGCAGATCTCCGGTCCGGCGCTGGGCGGACTGCTCTACATCGCCGGTCCGGCCGCGGTCTATGGCGTCAGCACGGCGATGCTGCTGCTGTCGGTCCTGCTGATCGCCGCCTGCCGGCCGCGCCCCGTCACCATGACCAGGCGCGCCATGAGCCTGACCAGCATGCTGGCCGGCGCCGCCTTCATCCGCAGCCGGCCGGAGATTCTGGGCGCCATCTCGCTCGACCTGTTCGCGGTGCTGCTGGGCGGGGCGACGGCGCTGCTGCCGATCTATGCGCGCGACGTGCTGCATGTCGGGCCGTGGGGGCTCGGCCTGCTGCGCTCGGCGCCGGCGCTGGGGGCGCTCGCCATGGCGATGGTCATCACCCGCTGGGGCGTGAAGCGCCATGCCGGGCGCTGGATGCTGATCGCGGTGGCCGGCTTCGGCGTCGCAACCATAGCCTTCGGCCTGTCGGCCGATCCGGTGCTGTCCTTCATCGCCCTGCTGGCGGTCGGCGCCACCGACCAAGTCAGCATGTTCGTCCGCCAGACGCTGGTCCAGTTGTCCACTCCCGACGAGATGCGCGGCCGGGTCGGCGCCGTCACCTCCCTGTTCATCGGCGCGTCCAACCAGTTGGGCGAGTTCGAATCCGGCAGCGTCGCAGCACTGATCGGCGCGGTTCCGGCGGTGGTGCTGGGCGGCATCGGCGCTGTCGGGCTCGCCGGGCTGTGGGCGGCGATGTTCCCGGCGCTGCGGCGGGTGGATAGGTTGCTGGGGCGGTAGTCGCCTCTGCTTTGCAGCGATTGAGGCGTCTTTGTTTCCAAGCTAGACATTTTAAGATTGCGCACTTACAGTCAAAAAGTGTGTTTTCATCCCAATCTTTTCGGCTGCTACGCGCGGCAGACGCTATATCTGTCGATTTTAGTTAGGAAACGAGATGGCCACCATTTTTGCAAATGCTGCTGTCGATCTGTCTTCGCGCGGCGGCCTGGGCAGTTATTGGCCTACCAACTATCGCGTAGTATCAGTAGATCATAATCAGGCTGTCATTCGCTACTGGGTGGGAACAAACCAGACGGTTGACGTTACCATGGGTGGTAAATTTTACTTTACTTCATCCATTCTCCATTCAGGCGCAATTTCCTCAATGACGATCCCCACGATCAGCGGAGGAACATCGTTGTCTATTTCTAATATTGATCTTAAATTCTATTCTTTTACAGATCTTACCACCGTAATGAACAATACGTACATTTTAACAAACAATGATCAGATTTTCGGCTCTGCTTCGAACGATACTCTTTACGGATATGTTGGCGACGATCAGATCTTCGCTGGCGCCGGAGACGACCTGATCAGTGGCGGTCTCGGGAGCGATACGATCGACGGAGGCGATGGCAATGACACTATTATTAGCGACCAGCTATCCTACGTGTATAATCAACCAAATTACTACCGGGATAGTAAGGTCATTGCCTATGGCGGGCAAACGGCCGTTCTGGGGTTGAACACCGATTGCGATTTGCTGACCAACGTCGAGTATATCCGGTTCAACGACAAGACGGTTTCCACGGCCAGCGCGGTCGCGTTTGATGCAATGGGCTATCTGGCGGTCAATCGCGACCTGTCCTCCGCCTTCGGCGCTAATGGAGCCGCCGCATTTCTGCACTTCGTTCAAAAAGGCTTTTATGAACGTAGGCCGACGAGTTTCGATGCAGCGAGCTACATTGCCGCAAACCTCGATCTCGCAACCGCCTTCGGGGCCAACACCGCCGCAGCCACCGAGCATTACGTGGTGACCGGCCGCTTGGAAGGACGAAGCACGTCATTCAACTCGCTGGCCTATATTGCGGCCAACCCCGACCTGATCAAGGCGTTTGGGACGAATACGGCAGCTGCGGCCATGCATTACGTCACTACCGGCCGCTTGGAAGGACGGACGACCAATTTCAACACCGCTGCCTACATGGCGCGCAATCCGGATGCCGGCAAAACCGAACAGGTGGCCCTGGCCCATTACATCACTTACGGCTATCGCGAAGGCCGCTCGACTGCGCCGCTCACCACCACCGGACGGGCAGCTGCCCTGATTGAGGCGAATCCTCTGTCCGGAGCGCTCGCCAACTCTGTTTGACAACGCCGCGGCGGGCGAGGAACCGTCTCCCCGCCCGCTGCATGGCACGGTCGATCACAGATACCGGATCGCCACCTTGTCGGCCGCCTGCTTGGCCCGCGCCCGCGCATCGTCGGTGTCGGTGCCGGTTGCGAGCGCCACACCCATGCGGCGGTTCTTGCGGGTGGTCGGCTTGCCGAACAGGCGGATGTCGACCTCCTGCTCGGTCGAACCCAACCGCAGCGCGTCCGCCAGCCCCTCGATGCGGAAATTCTCTGCCTCGCGGTCGGCCAGGATGACGGCGGAGGCCGACGGGGCATGGCACAGGATGTTCGGGATCGGCAGGCCCAGGATGGCGCGGGCGTGCAGTTCGAACTCCGACAGGTTCTGCGACAGCAGCGTGACCATACCGGTGTCGTGCGGCCGCGGCGACAGTTCGGAGAAGATCACCTCGTCGGCGGTGACGAAGAACTCGACGCCGAAGATGCCGTAGCCGCCGAGATTGTCGACGACGCGCGCCGCCATCGCCTTGGCATCGTCCAGCATCGCCTGCGGCATGGCGACCGGCTGCCAGGATTCCTGGTAATCGCCGCGCTCCTGCCTGTGGCCGATCGGCTCGCAATAGAGGATGCCGTCGCGGGTGCGGACGGTCAGCAGCGTGATCTCGTATTCGAAGGGAACGAACTCCTCGACGATCACCTTGCGGCGGTCGCCGCGCATGTTCGCCACCGCATAGTCCCAGGCCCCCTCCAGCCCTGCGGCGTCCTGCACCGTGCTCTGCCCCTTGCCGGACGACGACATCACCGGCTTGACGACGCAGGGGAAGCCGGTGTGCTCCGCCCCGGCGCGCACCTCCTCCAGGCTCTCGGCATAGCGGTAGCGCGAGGTGCGCAGGCCGAGTTCCGTCGCCGCGACCTCGCGGATGCGGTCGCGGTTCATCGTCATGGTCGCGGCACGGGCCGACGGCACGACAATGGTGCCGGCATCCTCGAATTCGTGCAGCACCTCGGTGCGGATCGCCTCGACCTCCGGCACGATATAATCGGGGCGGTGCTTGGCGATGGCGGCACGCAGGGCGTCGGCGTCCAGCATGGAGAACACCTCCGCCCGGTCGGCGACCTGCATCGCCGGCGCGTTGGCGTAGCTGTCGCAGGCGATGACCTCGCAGCCCAGCCGCTTGGCGGCAATGACGAATTCCTTGCCCAGCTCCCCGGAGCCGAGCAGCAGGATCCTGGCGGTGAACATCGACGCACTCCCGATATTGGCGACAGCTGGCGATAGTGGTGACAGCTGGCCGACCATAGGGCTTCCGGCCAGCCGGGCCAAGCCCCGCCGTAAGCCTCCCGTATGCAGCCGCCAAGCGGAACCGGGGTCGCGCAAATATTTCTAAATAGAAATTATAATGATAGAGGATGAAAAACTCCGCTCATGTGTTCATGCGTAAATGAACCCCTGTTTCGGGAGGCGACAATGGCAATGACCACACAAGCGGCGGCAAGGCGCGGGTTCTTCGGCGGCAGGACCCTGATGGCCGTCTGCCTGGCCGGCTCGCTGGCATTGCCGGGCTGTGCCGGCAACGGCAACGATGACATGGCCGGCGCCCTGCTGATCGGTGCCGCGGTGGTCGGGCTGGGCGTGCTGGCCGCCACCGCCGGCGGGGACGACGACGATGGCGACCGCAACCGCGGCCGGCATCAGCGCCATCGCGGCGGCTACGACAACAGCGGCTATTACGGCAATGGCTATGCGAGCGGCTATGAGGGCCGCGGCGGCTACAACCGCTATGCCGGCAACGGCCAATGCGACGATTCGCGCTACCGCACCTCCAATGGCGGGCGGGCCGAAGCCGGGACCGACGAACGGGACTGCCGCCGCTTCGGTGACGGCCGCAAGTAGAAGGCAGCCGTCCGAATAGGGTTCAGCGCCGCCGCCCCTCCAGGTTCTTGCGGACGATGGCGCCGATGATCAGCAGGAAGGCCAGCAGGCGCAGCACATAGACCCAGCTCTGCTCTTCGCGCTCCAGCCCGCCGAGCGCCAGCACGATCTGGTTCAGCGCCAGCAGCAGGAAGGCCAGCGCGAAGCTAACAAACAGCGCATCCCTCGTCCGTCTCCAGAAGCCGAGGAAGAACAGCCCGGCCACCGCATAGAGCGCCGCAAGCACGCCGGTGAAGAAGCTGGAGGTGGTGGGCAGCATCACTCGGCATCCCAGATGAAGCCGTACAGCAGCACGCCCACGCCGGCCATGGCGGAGAGCTGGCGCAGCGGCAGCAGGTCGACCTGTGTCGGCAGGACGACCACATCGATGAACAGCAGCAGATTGTTCACGGCGAGCCCGACGAAGCACAGCGTGCTCCACAGCAGAAGCCGGCTGCGGGAACGCAAATAGCTGCGCAGCAGCAGGACCATGCACAGCAGGCTGGCGGCAAAGCACAGCAGATAGACCGCCGACTTCACGACATCCATGTCGTCTCTCCCACCCCGCTCTCCCCCTGCAAGGGACGGCACGCATTCCTGACTATGAAGACCGCGGTCATTTCATTCACTGGGATCAATCGTTGAGGCGGAAGCGGAAGGAATCGGCAAAGATCTGCACCTTGTTGCCGGGAGCCGCGAAGATCTCCCGGATGATGGCGGACGGACGGGTGGCGTAGGCCTGCTCGATCTCCTCCACCCACTGGTCCAGCAGCGGGGAAGCCGGCCGGTAGCGATGGCGGCCGTCGGTCTGTGCCACCAGCAGGCCAGCACCGAGGAACCCGGCCAGCGCCTCCTGCACCACCACGTCGCTGCCACGCAACTCGCTGACCAGATCGCCATTCGACCAGTCCCGGTCGGGAGTCCGCCGCAGAAGAAGAAGAAGCTCCAACGCCCAGACAGACCGGATCGAACCTCGCAACAGGGTAAGCGCATCATCGGACAAAACCATGAACCAGAACCTGACCTGATATGCACAACCGGCGGCGTGGGGTAACGCCGCCCTCGATCCCCCTCATCACCCCCGGACGGCCTCCGCCGGGGCGAGAGGGGCCTGCAGATCCAGCGCGCGCCGCAGGGCACGGGCCAGATCGCCGTCACGGTACGGCTTGGACAGCGTTTCCGCCCGGCTCAGCACAGCCCCCAGAACGGCGCCGGGATCGGCGGTGCCGCCGGCGTCGGTGGACGCGCCGGCCTCCGGTCCCGGCGCAGACGTTCCGTTGGCATAGCCCGAGGCGAACAGCACCCGCAAAGAGGGATGGCGGCGCAACCCCTCCAGCGCCAGTTCGCGGCCGTTCAGACCGCCGGGCATGACGATGTCGGTGAACAGAAGATCGACCGGCTGCCGGTCCAGCAGGGTCAGCGCCGCCTCGGCACCGTCGGCCTCCAGCACACGATACCCCAGTGCGGCCACCGCCTGCACCGCGACCGACCGCACATCGGCATCGTCATCGACCACCAGCACAGTCTCGCCACGGCCGGCGAAGGCTTCATGGCCATCATCCTCGTCGGCCGACACGCCATGGGCGCTGTCCATCGCCGCCCGCGGCAGGTAAAGGCGGAAAACGGTGCCGCTGCCGGGCTTGCTGTCGATGCCGATCAGTCCACCCGACTGCTTGACGAAGCCATGGATCATGGCAAGGCCCAGACCGGTGCCCTTCCCGGTCTCCTTGGTGGTGAAGAAGGGCTCGAAGGCGCGCTCCAGCACATGCGCCGGCATGCCGCATCCGCTGTCCGCCACCGACAGCAGGATATAGTCGCCGGCCGGCACCGACATGCCGTTTCCGGTCTGCGGTTCCGTAAACCGGGTGTTCGCCGTGCTGATCCGCAGGGTGCCGCCGCCGGGCATGGCGTCGCGGGCATTGATGACGAGGTTCAGCAGGGCCGATTCCGCCTGGGAGCGGTCGACCGAGGCGATCCACAGCGGCTCGGCATCGGCCGGCGGCGCTTCGATGGCGATGGCGACACCGCCGCCCAGCGTGCGCTCCATCAGCTCGCCCATGCCGGCAACCAGATCGCCGAGATCCACCGGTTCCGGGTGAAGTTGCTGGCGGCGGGCGAAGGTCAGCAGCCGCCGCGTCATGTCGGAGCAGCGCAGCGCCGCCTGAAGCGCCATCTCCGCCCGCCGCGCCGCCTTGGGATCGTCGGCAAGGCCGGGGACCAGCCGCTCCAGGCTGCCGATCACCACCATCAGCATGTTGTTGAAATCGTGGGCGATGCCGCCGGTCAGCTGGCCGACCATCTCCATCTTCTGCGCGTGGGCGAGCTGCTGCTGGGCCTGGCGCGTCTCGGTCACGTCCATGATGGTGCCGAACAGCTCGGCCGGCCGTCCGTCCTCGTCGCGCACGACCACAGCCTGGTCCAGCAGATGGCGCTCGCCGCCGTCCGGACCGCGCCAGCGATATTCCACCGTGGTCAGCCCGGCATCGTGGATCGACGCCAACTGGCGCAGCACGCGGCTGCGGTCGTCCGGATGCAGACCGGATTCCCAGAAATTCGGATCCTCGATGAAACGGGCGGCGGGGCAGCCCAGCACCGTCTGCGTCGTGTCGGACAGGTAGCGGAACGGAATGCCCGGTGTCAGGTCGGCAGTGTAGAGCACGATGGGAAGCTGGCCCAGGATCATCGCCTGCCGCTCCTCCGACCGGCGCAGCGCCTGTTCGGCCTGCCGCATCTCGCGCCGCACCCGCTCGTTCTCGTCCAGCAGGCGCTGCTTGGCCTCGACCTCGCGCTTGACCTCCTCCGTCTTGCGGTAGAGGTCGACGAAGACCGACACCTTGCATTTCAGGATCTGCGGGTCGACCGGCTTGAACATGTAATCCACGGCGCCGGTGGCATAGCCGCGGAAGATATGCGTCTCGTCCTTGTTGATGGCGGTCAGGAAGATGATCGGGATATGGCGTGACTTCTCGCGGAGGCGGATCAGACCCGCCGTCTCGTAGCCGTCCATCCCCGGCATGTGCACGTCCAGCAGGATCAGGGCGAAGTCCTGGCGCAGCAGATGCTTCAGCGCCTCCTCCCCCGACCGGGCGAGCACCAGCTGCGCCCCCAGATCCTCCAGCGTCTCCCGCACGGCGAACAGGTTCCGCGGGTCGTCATCGACGATCAGGATCGCGACGTCCGCCTTGTCGGGCTGCGGGTGTGAGTCGGTGGTCATGGTTCCGCTTTCGCATCCCGCGGGAACGGCGGCCGGCGGTGGCGTCACAGTGGCGGGAGGAACGGCCGCGGGGGCAGCCGGCGCCGCTTCCACCGCGGCTGCCGCCGGCGGCAGAGGCGGCTGACGGACTGCGTCGCCGCCGGTCGGCTGGGCGCTGGCGGTGCCGAGCAGGCGCGACCGGCGGGCCGCCGGCACCGGGCTGGCGGCCAGAGGGACGAACGGCGCGCGACGCACCGCCCGAACGGGCTGCAGCTTGCGCCGGGTCATGCCTGCACCCCACCGCGCTGTTGCTGCCGGTTGTTCTTGGCGGTCCAGATCCGCAGCAGAGACAGCAGATGGTCGATGTCGACCGGTTTGGCGATGTAATCGGTCGCGCCGGCCTCGATGCACTTGTCGCGGTCGCCCTTCATCGCCTTGGCGGTGACGGCGATCATCGGCAGCGCCCGGAACTCGTCGATGCTGCGGATCGTGCGCATGGTCTCATAGCCGTCCATTTCCGGCATCATGATGTCGACCAGCACCACGTCCACGCCGGGGTCGGCACGCAGCCGCTCGATGCCCTCGCGTCCGCTCTCGGCATGCAGGACCTCGATCTTGTGGGCCTCCATCACGCTGGCCAGCGAGAAGATGTTGCGGATGTCGTCGTCGATCACCAGCACCCGCTTGCCGGCCAGCGACGGGTCGTGCTGGCGCAGATCCAGGATGCTGCGCCGCTTCTCGTCGGGCAGCCGGTCGACGGCGCGGTGCAGGAACAGCGCGGTTTCGTCCAGCAGTCCGGCCGGCGACCGGGCGCTCTTCAGCACCACGGTTTCGGCCAGCCGGCGCAGCCGCGCCTCGTCCTCCGCCGCGATGTCGGCGGCGACATAGATCACCACCGGCATCCAGGCGAGCGTGTCGCGGGTGCGCAGCCATTCGATCAGCTCGAAATCCACCGTCACCGGACCAGCCAGGGTCGGGCTCGACAGATCCAGCACCATGCAGTCGAAATGGTCGGCGCTCAGCGCCGCCATTGCGGCCTCGATCGAGGTGACGGTGTGCGTCTCCACATCGCCATTGCCGATCAGGGCGGCGACGCCGCCCGGCTGCGGGCTGTCCTTCTCCACCACCAGAAGCCTGCGGTGGTCGCGCTCCCGGAAGCTCTTGACCCGGTTCAGGGCGTCGAAGATCGCCTCGCGCTCCACCGGCTTTTCCGAATAGTCGAAGGCGCCCATCGCCAGACCGCGCCGCCGCTCGTCCTTGGCGGAGATGACATGGACCGGAATGTGCCGGGTCTGCGGATCGCGCTTCAGCAGGTCGAGCAGCGCCCAGCCATCCATATCCGGCAGCCCGATGTCGAGCAGGACGGCGTCCGGCCGGTATTTGCGCGCCAGCGGCAGCGCCGCCGAGCCACCGCTGGACAGGATGGTGCGGAAGCCCTTCTCCCGCGCCAGATCGATCAGGATGGAGGCGAAGGTGTTGTCGTCCTCCACGATCAGCACGACCGGTTCACCGGGCCGCAGGCGCTCGCGGTCGTCGCCGGCCGGCTGCATGTCCAGGAGTGCCAGCCCCTCCTGCGGGCCGGAAGCCACCACCGGGCGCGTCGCCGTCTCGGTCCGCTTGGGCAGCAGCGCGGTGGTCGGCATGGCGGCGCTGGCGGCGGCGATGACGGGCGTGCCGAACTGCGCGACCGGCTCCGCAACGATGTCGTAGCTGCGCGGGACGAACAGCGTGAAGGCACTGCCCCTGCCCGGCGTGCTGGCGACGCGGATCTCGCCACCCAGCAGACGGGCGATCTCGCGGCTGATCGACAGGCCGAGGCCGGTGCCGCCATATTTGCGGCTGGTGGTGCCGTCGGCCTGCTGGAACGCCTCGAAGATGATGCGCTGCTTGTCCTCGGGGATGCCGATGCCGGTGTCGATGACGGTGAAGGCCAGCACCGAGGACGCGGCGTCCAGCGTCGGATGGGCCGCACTCCACCCCTCCGTCGCCTGGGCGACACGGAAGGTGATGCCGCCAGCGTCGGTGAACTTGAAGGCGTTGGACAGCAGGTTGTTCAGCACCTGGGCCAGCCGCTTCTCATCGGTCTGGATGCTGGCGGGCAGCGCCTCGTCCATCTCGATGGCGAAGTCCAGCTTCTTCTCCTGCGCCAGCTGCGAGAAGGTGCGTTCCACATGGTTGCGCAGGTCGCCCAGCACGACCTCGCCGATCTCCAGCGTCACCGTGCCGGATTCGATCTTCGACAGATCGAGGATGTCGTTGATCAGGCCGAGCAGGTCGGAGCCGGCGGAATGGATGGTGCGGGCGAACTCCACCTGACGGTCGGACAGGTTGGTGTCGGGGTTGTCGGCCAGCAGTTTCGACAGGATCAGCAGGCTGTTCAGCGGCGTGCGCAGCTCGTGGCTCATGTTCGCCAGGAACTGCGACTTGTATTTGGAGGTCAGGGCAAGCTGTTCGGCCTTCTCCTCCAGCGCCGCCTTGGCGAATACGACCTCGCGGTTCTTGCGCTCCACCTCGATGTTCTGCTTCTCCAGCTGCTCGGCCTTCTCCTCCAGCGCTTCGTTGGTTGTGGTCAGCTTTTCCTGCTGGGCCTTGAGCAGCTCTTCCGACTTGCGCAGCGAGGCGGCCTGCTGTTCCAGCCGCTCGTTGGTGGTCGTCAGTTCCTCCTGCTGGCTCTGCAGCTCGGTGGTCAGGCGCTGCGACTGCTTCAGCAGGCCTTCGGTGCGCATGTTGGCGGCGATCGTGTTCAGCACGATGCCGATGCTCTCGGTCAACTGCTCCAGGAAGCTCTGGTGCGTCTCGCTGAAGCGGCCGAAGCTCGCCAGCTCGATCACCGCCTTCACATCGTCCTCGAACAGCACCGGCAGGACGATGATGTTCAGCGGCGGCGCCTCGCCCAGGCCAGAACTGATGGCGACATAGTCGCGCGGCACGTTGGTCAGCAGGATGCGCTTCTTCTCGTAGGCGCACTGCCCGACCAGACCTTCCTTCAGGTGGAAGCGGTTGGACAGGTTCTTGCGTTCCTTCAAGGCGTAGCTGGCGACCAGCTCCAGCAGCGGCTCGTCGCGGTCGCGGGTGGCGACATAGAAGACGCCGTGCTGGGCGTTCACCAGCGGGGCGATCTCCGACAGGATCATGTTGGAGACGGTGACCAGATCGCGCTCGCCCTGCAGCATGCGGGTGAATTTGGCGAGGTTGGTCTTGAGCCAATCCTGTTCCGCATTCTTCAGCGTCGTGTCGCGAAGGTTGCGGATCATCTCGTTGATGTTGTCCTTCAACGCCGCGACCTCGCCCATCGCCTCGACGGTGATCGAGCGGGTCAGGTCGCCCTTGGTCACCGCGGTGGCGACCTCGGCGATGGCGCGCACCTGGGTGGTCAGGTTGGCGGCCAGCTGGTTCACGTTCTCCGTCAAGTCCTTCCACAGCCCGGCGGCGCCCGGCACGCGGGCCTGACCGCCCAGCTTGCCTTCGATGCCCACCTCGCGCGCCACGTTGGTAACCTGATCGGCGAAGGTCGCCAGCGTGTCGATCATGCCGTTGATGGTGCTGGCCAGCGCCGCGATCTCGCCCTTGGCGTCCACCGCCAGCTTGCGCTTCAGGTCGCCGTCGGCGACCGCGGTGACGACGCTGGCGATGCCGCGCACCTGACCGGTCAGGTTGGCCGCCATCATGTTCACATTGTCGGTCAGATCCTTCCAGGTGCCACCGACGCCCTCCACCTTGGCCTGACCGCCCAGCTTGCCTTCGGAGCCCACCTCGCGTGCCACGCGCGTCACTTCCGAGGCGAAGCTGTTCAGCTGGTCCACCATCGTGTTGATGGTCGATTTCAGCTCGAAGATTTCGCCCTTCACGTCGACGGTGATCTTCTTCGACAGGTCGCCCTTGGCGACCGCGGTGGTGACTTCGGCGATGTTGCGGACCTGACCGGTCAGGTTGGCCGCCATCATGTTCACGTTGTCGGTCAGATCCTTCCAGGTGCCGGCGACCCCCTTCACCTGGGCCTGACCGCCCAGCTTGCCCTCGATGCCGACCTCGCGCGCCACGCGGGCGACTTCCGAGGCGAAGCTGTTCAGCTGGTCCACCATCGTGTTGATGGTCGATTTCAGTTCGAGGATCTCGCCCTTCACATCGACGGTGATCTTCTTCGACAAGTCGCCATTCGCGACCGCCGTCGTCACCTCGGCGATGTTGCGCACCTGACCCGTCAGGTTGGTCGCCATCGCGTTGACGTTGTCGGTCAGATCCTTCCACGTCCCGCCGACGCCCTTCACCTGGGCCTGACCGCCCAGCTTGCCTTCGGAACCCACCTCACGCGCGACGCGCGTCACTTCCGAGGCGAAGCTGTTCAGCTGGTCCACCATCGTGTTGATGGTCGATTTCAGCTCGAGGATCTCGCCCTTCACATCGACGGTGATCTTCTTCGACAAGTCGCCATTCGCAACCGCCGTCGTCACCTCGGCGATGTTGCGGACCTGCCCGGTCAGGTTGGTCGCCATCGCGTTCACGCTGTCGGTCAGATCCTTCCACGTCCCGCCGACACCCTTCACCTGGGCCTGACCGCCCAGCTTGCCTTCCGAACCCACCTCGCGCGCAACGCGCGTCACCTCCGAGGCGAAGCTGTTCAGCTGGTCCACCATCGTGTTGATGGTGTTCTTCAACTCGAGGATCTCGCCCTTCACCGGCACGGTGATCTTTTTCGACAGGTCGCCGTTGGCGACGGCGGTCGTCACGTCGGCGATGTTGCGGACCTGACCGGTCAGGTTCGCGGCCATCAGATTCACGCTGTCGGTCAGGTCTTTCCACGTCCCACCGACGCCTTCCACCCTTGCCTGACCACCCAACTTGCCCTCCGAGCCCACCTCACGCGCAACGCGCGTCACCTCCGAGGCGAAGCTGTTCAGCTGGTCCACCATGGTGTTGATGGTCGATTTCAGCTCGAGAATCTCGCCCTTCACGTCGACGGTGATCTTCTTCGACAGGTCACCCGTCGCGACGGCGGTGGTCACATCGGCGATGTTGCGGACCTGACCGGTCAGGTTGGCCGCCATCATGTTCACGCTGTCGGTCAAATCCTTCCAGGTACCGCCGACGCCCTCCACCTTCGCCTGACCGCCCAGCTTGCCTTCCGAGCCCACCTCGCGCGCAACGCGCGTCACTTCCGAGGCGAAGCTGTTCAGCTGGTCCACCATCGTGTTGATGGTCGATTTCAGTTCGAGAATCTCACCCTTCACRTCGACGGTGATCTTCTTYGACAGGTCGCCCTTGGCGACCGCCGTCGTCACTTCGGCGATGTTGCGGACCTGACCGGTCAGGTTGGCCGCCATCACGTTGACGTTCTCGGTCAGATCCTTCCAGGTGCCGGCAACGCCCTTCACCTGGGCCTGACCGCCCAGCTTGCCTTCGATCCCCACCTCGCGCGCCACACGCGTCAGCTCGGTGGTGACGGTGACGAGCTGGTCCACCATGGTGTTGACGTTGCGGGCGGTGCGCAGGAACTCACCCTGCAGCGGCCGGCCCTCGATCTCCAGCGCCATGGTCTTGGACAGGTCGCCCTTGGCGACCGCGCCGATGACGCGGGCGATTTCCGTCGTCGGCTGGATCATGTCGCCGACCAGCGTGTTGATGCTGTCGACGCAGGTTTCCCACCCGCCAGACGCATTGTTCAGCTTGGCGCGCTGGCTGATGCGGCCTTCCTTGCCGATTGCGACGCTGAGCCGGCTGACCTCAGCGGTCAGGTTCTGGTTCAGTTCGACCACGTCGTTGAAGGCGGCGGCGATTTCGCCGTCGATCCCGGTGAGGTCCAGCGGCAGCCGCACCGAGAATTCACCCTTGCGCAATTGCCGCAGGGCCATCAGCAGAACCTTCGGATCCAACGCGTCCGCCGTCTCGACCATCGCCGTCATGCCGTTCCCCAATCCGCGCGCCGTGCCCACCATGGACCGCGCTCCGCCCATCCCCAGGACCGCTTCACTACGCGGTCGAAGAAAACGTAGGCCAACACAACCGGGATTCCGAACGTCCGCACCGACAGTGTGCGCACTCCATCCTCATCCGGAGCGTGACTGCGCAGTCCTACAGCCCCGCACGATGAAGTAAAGGCTATTCGGGTCAACTTGGCCTTTCGTAGGCACTCCGCCTTCCGGCATAAGAACTATGCCTATAACTTAGGGTGAAGTGAGCATTTTCTTGAGCTTAGCCGGCCTTGTCACCGGCTCAACTCAGCTGACGTCCATTATGCGAAGCTCGGGCTTCGGAACGATTCGATGGCGTACATCGTTATGGATCCAGCCATGACGGGACATTTCGGCGCCGGCCGCCTTCCGCAGGGCAAGACGACCAGACACATCACAGCCTGGAGCTTGGCGATGACTCTTTGGACATTTTCCATGCAGGCTTCGATGTGCTGCATGCTCTCTTGGATGCGCGCCTGCCAGCAGGGAGCTGCCCTTGCCCATTCCTTTACCGGAATGCCGCTCCTGCCCCCGCCACGTCCGCTGGCCGATGTGCTGCCCTTTCCCACACGGCGCATGGCACGTGGCGGCGGTTTCGGCGGTCCGGCCGTGGTGATCCCGCTCGGCCGGCGCTGATCGCCCCAAGCTGATCGCGCAACGCGCGGATCCGTTCACGCAGCAGATCCGTTCACGCAATTGTGTAGACCCTGTGATTTGCCGACGGCCGGCCGCAGCCCTATGGTTAGTGGCAGGAATGGTCCGTTCGGGAGAGGGTCGATGCTGTTCAAGTTTCCCACCGCGTCGCAGGCACGCGAAGACGAGGTGACGCCGCGGGAGCTGTTCCTGTCGCGCCGCAGCCTGATCGCCGGTGGCGCCGCCGCCATGGCGCTGGGCAGCCTGCCGGTATGGAGCGGCAGCGCACTGGCAGGCCCCTTCCAGGCGGCGGCCACGATCAAGCCGGCCGATCCGAAATTCGATCCGACGACGCCGATGAAGTCGGCCACCACCTACAACAACTTCTATGAGTTCGGCACCGGCAAGAGCGATCCGGCCGAGAATGCCGGCACGCTGAAGACCCGCCCCTGGGAAATCGCCATCGGCGGGGAGGTCGGCAAGCCGATGACCATCGGCATCGAGGATCTGCTGAAGGTCCCGATGGAGGAACGCGTCTACCGCCTGCGCTGCGTCGAAGGCTGGTCGATGGTGATTCCCTGGGTCGGCTTCCCGCTGGCGGAGCTGCTGAAGCGGGTGGAACCGACCGGCAACGCAAAATACGTCGCCTTCCAGACCCTGAACGACCCGAAACAGATGCCGGGCCTGCGCTCCTGGGTGTTGGACTGGCCCTATACCGAAGGGCTGCGCCTGGACGAGGCGATGCATCCCCTGACCATGCTGGCGGTCGGCATGTATGGCGAGGTGCTGCCCAACCAGAACGGCGCCCCGATCCGGCTGGTGGTGCCGTGGAAATACGGTTTCAAGTCGATCAAATCGATCGTCAAGATCTCGCTGGTGAAGGACCAGCCGGCGACCGCCTGGAACAAGTCGCAGCCGCGTGAGTACGGCTTCTATTCCAACGTCAATCCGGATGTCGACCATCCGCGCTGGAGCCAGGCGACCGAGCGGCGGGTCGGCGAGTTCTCGCGCCGCAAGACCTTGCCCTTCAACGGCTATGGCGAAGAGGTCGCGTCGCTCTATGCCGGCATGGACCTGAAGGCGAATTACTGACCATGACCGCCCCCCTCGCCTCCGCCGGCGGCGTCGATGTGCGCGCCGCCGCGAACGCCGCCCTTACGTCACGCTGGGCCAAGCCCGTCGTCTTCACCCTCGCCCTGGTTCCGCTGGTCTGGACCGTCTGGCTCGCCTACACCGGCGAACTGGGGGCGGAGCCGGTGTTGGAAAGCGTCAAGGCCAGCGGGCTGTGGGCCTTGCGTTTCCTGCTGATCGCGCTGGCGCTGACACCGTTGCGCATGCTGACGGGGGTGGCCGGGCTGGCGCGGTTCCGGCGGATGCTGGGGCTGTTCGCCTTCTTCTATGCAGCCGTCCATTTGTCCACCTACGTCGGGTTGGACCAGTTCTTCGACTGGCCGGCGATCTGGAAGGAGATCGTCAAGCGGCCCTACATCACGGTCGGCATGGGGGCCTTCCTGATCCTGACGGCGCTGGCCGCCACCTCCACCGACGGCATGGTGAAGCGGTTGGGCGGCAAGCGCTGGCGTGCGCTGCACAAGGCCGTCTTCGTCGCCGGGCTGGCCGGCTGCCTGCACTTCATCATGCTGGTGAAGGGCTGGCAGACGGCGCCGCTCGTCTATGCGCTGATCTGTATCGGGCTGCTGGCCTTCCGCTGCTGGCCGATCCGGCTCGGGCAGCGGAAGGACAGGACGCGCAGAGAGGCTTCGGTCAGAACACGGCCCGCAGCAACCCCACGGTCCGGCGAAGCGCCAGCACCGCACTTTCCGGATGGAAGCTCCCCCGTTCGTCGCAGTTGAAGCCGTGGCCGGCCGGATAGACATGCACCGGCACCCACGGATAGCGGGACTTCACCCCCTCGGCGACCGACAGCGGGATGGCGTGGTCCTGCTCGCCGAAATGCAGCAGGGTCGGAACCCGCGGGGCGCTGTCCAGCGACTTGCCGATCTCGCCGCCGTAATAGCCGATGGCGGCGCGCACCGGCAGCAGCGCCGCCGACGCCCAGGCGATGCTGCCGCCCCAGCAATAGCCGACGATGGCCGCGGCCCCGTCACCGCCGAGATGGGCCAGCGCCGCAGCGATGTCCTGCAAGGCGTCGGCGGTCGCCACCGCCCCCTTGAGCGCGATGCCCCGCTGAATGCCGGCATCGTCATAAGGCAGCTCGACCCCGCGCTCGGCCCGGTCGAACAGGTCGGGCGCCACGGTGGTGAAGCCCTGCTGGGCGAAGCCGTCGCAGACGCTGCGGATGTGATGGTTGATGCCGAAGATTTCCGGAGCCACGATCAGGCGCCCGATCTCCTCGCCCTTGGCCGGCGCGCGATAGGCGCGCATCCGGTGGCCGTCCGCCGCCGTGAGTTCGATCCAGCCGGCAGCCGTTGCGTCACTCATGTCCTGACCCCTCTTCCTTGCGGGACCGCTCCCGGATCGTCCGGGCGGTCATTGCGGATGATCATAGGGGGCTGAGACTTTGGGGCAACTGGCGACAGGGCAGCGCACTGACTCCTTCGGCATATCCCCCTTCCCTTCGCGGCGGGGAATCGCTCCGTCACCCTATGAAGCACGTCCGCCGAAACGGACCTCAGGCCGCGCGGATGCCAGCCAGGAAGGTCTCGATCTCCCGCCGCAGATCCGCCGCCTGGCGGGTCAGGCCGGTCGAGGCGTCGAGCACCTGCGATGCCGCCTGCCCGGTCTGTGCGGCGGCCTCATGCACCTGGGCGATGTTGCCGCTGACCTCGCCGGTGCCCTGGGCCGCCTGCTGGACGTTGCGGGAAATCTCCGCCGTGGTGGCGCTCTGCTCCTCGATGGCGGCGGCAATGGTCGCAGCGATCTCGTTCATTGCGCCGATGGTTCCGCCAATCTCCTCGATGGCGCTGACCGTCCCCCGGGTGGCGTTCTGGACGCTGTCGATCTGGGCGGAGATGTCCTCCGTCGCCTTGGCCGTCTGGTTGGCCAATTGCTTCACTTCGCTGGCGACGACGGCGAAGCCCTTGCCGGCCTCTCCGGCGCGGGCCGCCTCGATGGTGGCGTTCAGCGCCAGCAGGTTGGTCTGGCTGGCGATGGACTGGATCAGCTTCACCACCTCGCCGATGCGCGCGACCTCTCCGGCCAGATTGCGGACGGATCCGGTGGTGTCCTGCGCCTCCCGCACCGCACGGGCGGCAACACTGTTGGAGCGGGAGACCTGCTCGCCAATCTCGCGGATCGACGCCGTCATCTCCTCGGTCGCGGAGGCAACCGTCTGCACGTTCACCGAAGTCTGCTCCGCCGCCGCGGTGGAGGCAGAGGCCTGCCGGCTGGTCTCCTCCGCCAGCGCCGCCATCGACCCGGCGGTGTCGCTCAACTGGGTGGAGGCGCCGGAGACGCTGCTGAGGATGGCCGACACGGTGCGGTCGAAGCCCTGCACCATCCGCTCGACCACGGCGGTGCGCTTCTCACGGGCAGCGCGCTGGGCTTCCTGGTCGGCTTCCAGCCGCACGCGCTCCATGGCGCTTTCCTTCAGCACCTGGATGGCCCGCGCCATGGCGCCGATCTCGTCCGGCTGCTTGGAATAGGCAATGTCGACGCCAAGGTCGCCGTCGGCCAGCCGAACCACGGTGGAGGTCAGCGATCCCAGCCGCCGCGTCACCTGCACCGACAGCATGATCAGCACGATGCCGAAGGTGATGCACACCGCGGCCAGAACCAGGCCGGCCAGGATCAGCTGTGTCCAGGCCTCGGCGATGCTTTCCTCGTTCAGCTGATGGGCCACGGCCAGGGCCCCATCGCGCATCATCAGGACATTGTTCAGCATCGGCGTCACCCAGGGACGCCAGTCGGCCAGCGCGACCGGCGGCAGCGCGCCCTTCCGCGCCGCGTCGATCACGCTTTGGAAGCGCTGCTCGCCCTCCGTCATCATGGTGGAGCGCACATGGTCCAGCGCCTTGGTCAATTCCGGCGGATTGCCGAGATTCAGCACCGCCTGCTGCATCATCTGCCACAGGACGGCGACCTTGCCCGTCATCTCCGTCGCGGCCTGCAAGCGGTCCGGCCCGAACGCCATGCCGGCGACGAACAGCCCGAGCGACGCGGAGCGGGTGCCGCCGATGTCGCGCATGTCCTGCGCCAGACGCGCCAGATTGACATGCCCGAACAGGTCGGAACTGTTGACGATGGTGGATCGGTAGGTGTCGTCGATCGCCTTGCCGACGCTCTGGTTGGCCGCGGCGATGGCGTCCACGGTGCTGGCCGTAATGCTCGCCGGGCGGGCGGGTTTGGCCTGCTCCGCCGCCTGCCGGGCTGCCATCCGGGCGGCCTTCATCTGGCTGGCGGCGTTCAGGATGGGAGCGGCGGACAGGCCGGAGGCCTCGATCCGCACCCGGGCCTTTTCGATGGCGGCATCGGTGACCGCGACGGCGTCGTCCAGCGGCTTGGCGGTGGCGGCCTCCAGCGGCTTCTCGCTATCGAACGCCACCGCCCAGCGCCCACGCTCGCTCGCCAGCAAGGGGCCGATCTGCAAGGTCGCTTCGAAGGCATAGAGCGAGCGTTCGGTCCGGTGGTGCTGCTGCAAGGCACCGACCGCATCCCATGCGAGGACGGCAGCCATGCAGATCGGAAAGGCGGCAATCAGGATATTCGCGCACAGAATTTTCGTACGAATATTCATGCGTATTCCCCAAGGAGGCTGACACCGGATTCTGCTGTGTCCGGTAGCCATCGGGAGTCTAAATAAGTTTCGTCGCCCGGTCACTTAGGGGGCATCCGTATTCCGGTGTGACCGGTTCCGGGCCTGCACCGTTCGGCGCTTATTTCCCGCCGGGACCCGAATGCGGTACGCAGTATGTACAGTTGTTATGTGCTAAATATATATGATATTCCCTTGTTAGGGAATATTCATTCATGTAGCGTAACCCGAGCCGTCCAACGCCGGAACAAGCGTCGGCCGCAACGTGCCGAAGGCGGCGAACCAACCCAACCCATTCAAGAAACACCGGGCATCAACCGATGAAATGGCTGAAATCGCTTCTCGTCGCCGGCCTTATGCAGGTCGCCGCCGTCTCCGCTGCCCACGCTCAGGCCGACCTTGATCGCATCAAGGCCGACGGCGTGCTGAAGATCGGCACGGAGGGCACCTATGCCCCCTTCACCTACCACGACGCCTCGGGCGCGCTCGTCGGCTTCGATGTGGAGATCGGGCGCGAGATCGCCAAGCGCATCGGCGTGAAAGCCGAGTTTTTGGAAGGTAAGTGGGACGGGCTGATCGCCGGCCTGGACGCCCGCCGCTACGACGCCGTCATCAATCAGGTCGGCATCACCGAGGCACGTAAGGCCAAGTACGATTTCTCCGACCCCTACATCACCAGCCGCGCCGTGCTGATCGTGAAGGGCGACAACAGCGCGATCAAAGGCTTCGCCGACCTGAAGGGCAAGAAGTCGGCCCAGTCGCTGACCAGCAACTTCGGCAAGCTGGCCGAGGCGTCCGGTGCGCAGCTGGTCGGCACCGACGGCTTCGACCAGTCGATCCAGCTGGTGCTGAACGGCCGGGCCGATGCGACGGTCAACGACAGCCTGTCCTTCCTGGATTTCAAGAAGCACAAGCCCGACGCCAACGTGAAGATCGCCGCGACCCAGGACAATGCCGACCAGTCCGGCATCATCGTCCGCAAGGGCGAGGCCAAGCTGGTCTCCGCCATCAACGAGGCGCTGACCGCCATGAAGGCCGACGGCACCTATGCGACAATTTCGCAGAAGTATTTCGGCGCCGACGTTTCCAAATGACGTTTTCAGACTAGTTTCCCGTCTCACGTCAACGCCCGCCACAATGCCCCCAGCCCCATCCGGGCCGGGGGCATTGTCGTTCCATCTTCACGAGAGGCACCTTCCCCGTGCTGCACTGGCTTACCCTGATGGCGGACTCGCTTCCGTCGCTGCTGTGGGCGGCGCTGGTCTTCACCGTTCCGCTGACGTTGGCCTCCTTCGCGCTCGGCCTGGTCGTCGGGCTGGTGGCGGCGGTGGTCCGGCTGTTCGGGCCGGCTCCGCTGGCCGCCATCGTCCGCTTCTATGTCTGGATCATCCGCGGCACGCCGCTGCTGGTGCAGCTGTTCCTGATCTTCTACGGCCTGCCCAGCGCCGGCATCGTGCTGGACGCCTTTCCGGCGGCGCTGATCGGCTTCACGCTGAATGTCGGTGCCTACACCTCGGAGATCATCCGCGCCGTCATCGGCTCGGTGCCGAAGGGCCAGTGGGAGGCCGCCTATTCCATCGGCATGAGCTGGTCGCAGGCGATGCGCCGCACCATCCTGCCGCAGGCCGCCCGCGTCGCCGTGCCGCCGCTGTCCAACAGCTTCATCTCGCTGGTGAAGGACACCTCGCTCGCCGCCGCCATCACCGTGCCGGAGCTGTTCCAGGCCGCCCAGCGCATCGTCGCCACCAGCTACGAACCGCTGATCCTCTATGTGGAGGCGGCGCTGATCTATCTCGCGCTCAGTTCCGTCCTGTCGGCGTTGCAGGTCCGGCTGGAACGGCGGCTCAACCAGTATGGCGGTTTCCTGGAGGCCAAGTCGTGATCCGGCTGTCGAACATCGAAAAGCGCTTCGGCGACCTCACCGTGCTGAAGGGCGTGTCGGTCACCGTGGCCGAAGGCCGCGTCACCGCCCTGATCGGTCCGTCCGGCGGTGGCAAGAGCACGCTGCTCCGCTGCATCAACCTGCTGGAAATCCCGACCTCCGGCACCGTGCGCATCGGCGAGGAGGAGCTGTCCTTCCAGCCCGGCGGCAAGCCCGGATGGAAGGACATCCAGCGGCTGCGAGGCCAGACCGGCATGGTGTTCCAGAATTTCCAGCTCTTTCCCCACCGCACCGCGGTCGAGAATGTGATGGAAGGGCTGGTGACCGTGCAGAAATGGCCGGCGGAGAAGGCGCGCGACCGCGCCATGGCCCTGCTGCGCAAGGTCGGCATGGACCACAAGGCCGATGCCTGGCCGGCGACCCTGTCGGGTGGGCAGCAGCAGCGTGTCGCCATCGCCCGCGCGCTTGCTCCGTCGCCGCGCGTCCTGCTGTGCGACGAGCCCACATCGGCCCTCGATCCCGAACTGTCGGGCGAAGTGGTGGAGGTGCTCGGTACCTTGGCGGCCGAGGGCACCACCATGGTGATGGCGACCCACGATCTGCGTCTCGCATCGCGCATTGCGCATGAGGTGGTGTTTCTCGACGCCGGACAGGTGGTGGAATCCGGACCGTCGCAAACGCTGTTCACCCATCCGACCCGTGAACGCACCCAGCGCTTCATCGCCACCTTGACCCAGCAGGGACAGCAGGGGGAAGGCGTTTAAGGGGCGTCACCGGGGGGCCAGAGGAACCGGCGGCAAGCAGCATTCGACAGAAGAAAGTTGCTCCTCCGGCCTCCCATGGATGATCGTTGCAAGCACCCCGACAGGAAGCCGTCATTCGAGGCACATCATTTCTCGGAAAAATGACGGAATTCACCGTCGGCGGTGGTGCCACATACTGAATGAAGACGGGTTTATGCGTATTATACCAAAAGATACTTTATCTTTGGTCGCAGGATTATAACGGATTCTACCCCTTATTCGTCCAATCCATGAAAAATGCCTCACTATTGCCCCAGCCGACTTGACCATCTTGGCGCCGCATCAAAACCGCTAAGGATACGGACCAATGGCCACGACCTCCGGGAACTCGACCATCACGGTGAGCGCGAAGGGCACCCTCGACGCGCATTTCAACCTGCTGGTCGACGGCAAGAAGATCGGTGAGGGCACCACGGATGCCACGGCCAAGGATTTCGTCTTCAAGACGGACATCGTCGAGGGCCAGGGCCACAAGGTGCAGGTCCAGTACGACAATGATGGCATCTTTCACGGGACCGACCGCAACCTGATCGTCAACGAGATCACGATCAACGGCAAGTCGGTCCTGCCGACCTCCGACCATGTTACCTATGACAAGGGTGCCCTGGACGGCCACGACGTCGCCGACGGTCAGGCCGGCATGTGGTGGAACGGTACGCTGGTCGTCGATGCCGACAAGAGCTATTTCCCCACCTCCAGCGTGACGCCCCCCACCATCCCGCCGGTCAGCGAAGTGCCGACGACCGAACCGACGCCGTCCACACCGGCGCCGACCGTCCCGAAGCCGACCGATCCGGGATTCTATGTCGCCACCAACGGCAACGACAGCTGGTCGGGCAAGCTGGCCGCCCCGAACGCCGACGGGACCGACGGCCCCTTCGCCTCGCTGCAGAAGGCGCAAGCTGCCATGCGCGCCGACCCCAACATCGACACCACCTACATCCGCGGCGGCGACTATCACCAGAACGGGATGTGGCTGGACGGCCAGGACAGCGGCGTGCATTTCGTCGGCTACGGCAGCGAAAAGGCAGTGATCCACGGCGGCTCCAACGCCACGGTGTCCTTCGGCCTCGGCGGCGCCAAGAACGTCACCATCGAGGGGCTCAACTTCGCCGACGGCGTCGTCGGCGGCCACTATGTCTACGCCGACAATGCGTCCGGCCTGACCTTCGCCAACAATGCGGTCAAGGGTGGCGGCTACGGCATCACGGTGCAGAACAGCGCCGACAGCAAGGTCATCGGCAACCAGTTCGACAGTACCGGTGCGGAGGCCATCTTCGTCAAGGCCGGCTCCAACGCCACGGTCGTCTCCGACAACCATATCACCCACCCGAACGCTGCCGACCGCGGCGATGCCGGTATCTGGATCAACGGCAGCTCCGACGTGCAGGTCACTCACAATCTCGTCGAGGATTCGCCGGAGAAGGCCATCGCCGTCGGCTCGGTCCAGACGGACGGCAGCGATGCCACCCATCGCGTCACCATCGCCAACAACAAAGTGGTCGACGCCAATCTGGAGTCCAACGACGGCGGCGGCATCTATCTGATCAACCGCCAGCAGGATCTGACCGACCACACCGTGGTCAACAACGAGGTGACCGGCACCACCGCGACCAACCCGTCGGGCGATGTCGCCAGCTGGGGCATCTATCTGGACGACTGGACCAGCGGCGCCACGGTGAAGGGCAACATCGTCCACGGCAACATCGGCGGTGTGTTCCTGCACGGCGGCTGGGACAACAAGGTCACCGAAAACGTGATCGCCGACAACAGCGGCGCCCAGATCGGCCTTCAGCAGCCGGTCGCCTGGAGCGGCTGGCAGGGCCATCAGATGAGCGGCAACGACATCTCCGGCAACGTCGTCGATGTCCGTGACGGCACGGCCGTCCATATCTACGGCCCGGCCAATGTCGGCAACATCCACAACAACTTCTACAGCAACCTCGACGCCTCCAAGGACATGTTCGACGTCTGGCCGCAGGTGATGTCGGGCGGCGGCAAGGGCGATCTGGCGGAATGGAAGGCCGCCGGCTACGACAACGGTTCGGTGCAACTGGACCCGAGCTTCGTCAATCCAGGGGCGCACGATTTCAGCCTGGCATCGGACTCCGCGGTGTATGGACTGGGCTTCGACCACATCCCCACCCATGACATCGGGCTGCTCGGCTGATCGCAGCCGGTCGCATCCGGGCATAACGATCCGATCAAGCGCGGTCCTTCAGGACCGCGCTTTTTTCTTGCCGCCTTTGTGGCTGACACCAGGGAGTAGTCTGCCGAATTGCCGGGCAAGCTCTTGAATCGGTCACAAGCGCCATCTACATACCATCCACACAGATGGTGAATGGATGGCAAAGCGATGGCCGAGACTGAACAGAGCTTGAGACCGAAAACCGGCGACAGCGAGAAGATCACGATCAATCTCGGCTATGTCGACCTTGGCCACATCGACCTGCTGGTCGAGGAAGGGTTCTATTCCAACCGCACCGACTTCATCCGCACCGCCATCCGCAATCAGGTCGACCGGCACGCCGATGTCGTCCGGCAGACGGTGGCACGCAAAAGCGTCGATCTCGGCCTGCGCCACTTCACCCGGGCGGATCTCGAGGCGGCTCAAGCAGCGGGGCAGATGCTGGATATCCGTGTCCTCGGCCTCGCCACCATCGCCCAGGACGTGACCCCCGAACTGGCCCGCTCCGCCATCGCTTCGCTGAGCGTGCTGGGCGCGCTGCATGCGCCGTCCGCGGTCAAGGCGGCCCTCGCCGACCGCATCCGCTGAAAGTCTTTCGGCGCGGGCCACCGCCTGCGCCCGATGCGAACCAGGAAAGTATGGACATGCGCCACACCACCCCACCCGGCATGCTTCCCGGCATGGCCGAAGCCGCCCGCCTGACACGGGCCGGTAAGCTCGGCGAGGCGACGACCCTCCTCCAGCGCTTGCTGCGGGGGGACGGCAAGGGCGAGCCGGCACCGGACACAATCGCACTTGGGGCCACCCTAGAGGGGGAGTTCGTAAGGCTCGACCCCACGCCTTCGGCAAAGGACGCCGGCCCGCAGCCCGCCAACGACAGTGGGAGGCAGAGGTCCGGAGCCAAGCCGCGCACAGGACTGGGCGAGACCCTGCGCGGCCTCGCCGCACGGTTCACCCCGACCGGTCTTCATGGCGGCGCCCCGCGACCGGCGCCCGACCCACTGCCGGACGGAGCGTCCTTCACCACGCTTTCATACAGCGGGCCGGCCGGAACACGGGCCTACAAGCTCTATGTGCCAGCCGCGGCAGGCGACGGACCGCGCCCGCTGGTGGTGATGCTGCACGGTTGCACCCAGTCGCCCGACGATTTCGCCGCCGGAACCCGGATGAACGCCTTTGCCGAGCGGCACGGCATCCTCGTCGCCTATCCCGAGCAGCCGGTTTCGGCCAACGCACAGCGCTGCTGGAACTGGTTCAAGCCGGAAGACCAGCGGCGCGACCAGGGCGAACCGTCGCTGATTGCCGGCATCACGCGACAGATCATGCGCAACCATCGGGTCGATCCGGAACGAGTCTACATTGCCGGGCTATCGGCCGGTGGTGCAGCCGCGGCGACCATGGCAGCGGCCTATCCGGATCTCTACGCCGCGGTTGGCGTGCATTCCGGCCTGCCGGCCGGCGCCGCGCAGGACCTGCCGTCCGCCCTCGCCGCGATGCGACAGGGTGGCAACCGAAGCCCGCGGGCGGAGATTCGGGGCAACCGCAGGGTGCCCACCATCGTCTTTCACGGTGACCGCGACCATGTCGTCCATCCCAGCAACGGCGACGGCGTTATCACACAGGCCACCACCGGCTCCAATCTGCGGTCGGAGGTGCAGCAGGGTCAAAGCCCGGGCGGCCACGCCTACGACCGCAACATCCTCCGCGATCCCGATGGGCGGACCCAGTGCGAGCACTGGACGATCCATGGCGCCGGGCACGCCTGGGCCGGCGGCAGCCCATCCGGCTCCTACACCGATCCGCAAGGTCCGGACGCGACGGCGGAAATGCTGCGCTTCTTCCTGGAGCATCGGCTGGAGACCTCCCCGAGCTGAACGGGGCCGCGACCGAAAGCCCCGCCGACGCGACAAGGCTTGGCGAGAGGACTCAGCCCCGGTCCTTCACCGCGCCGATCAGGAACTCCTTATTCCCTTCCGGCCCGGTGATCGGACTTTCGGTGATGTCCAGCACCCGCCAGCCCGGCAGCGCGTCCAGCCAACCGCGGATGCGGTCGCAAACCTCCTGGTGCAGTTCGGGTTCGCGCACGACGCCGCCCTTGCCGACACGGCCCTTGCCGACCTCGAACTGCGGCTTGATCAGCGCGACCAGCCGGCCGCCCGGCACCACCAGATCGAGCACAGCCGGCAGCACGATCTCCAGCCCGATGAAGCTGGCGTCGCACACCACGAGGTCGATGGGATCCGGGATTTCGGTTGCAGTCAGGTGGCGGGCGTTGGTCTTTTCCAGAACCGCCACGCGCGGGTCGGTGCGCAGTTTCCAGGCCAACTGGCCGTGGCCGACATCGACGGCATAGACCTTGGCGGCCCCACGGGTCAGCAGCACATCGGTGAAGCCGCCGGTGGAGGCGCCGACATCCACCGCGGTCAGGCCGGTGGGGTCGATGGCGAAGACATCCAGCCCTTTGACCAGCTTCAACCCACCGCGCGACACCCAGGGATGGTCCTGCCCCTTGACCGCAAGCGGAGCCTCCGCCGCGATCTGGTCGCCGGCCTTGTCGATGCGCCTGGTGTCGGAATAGACCAGCCCGGCCAGGATCAGCGCCTGCGCCTTGGCACGGCTTTCCGCCAGCCCGCGCTCCACCAGCGCCACATCAACCCTTACCCGTGCCATGCCGCCGCCCTTCGCAATCCCGCAATGGCGCATTCCTGACGCGGAACGGCCGGAAGGGCAAGCCCCGCTTCCTGGGAGCAAACGTCAGGCAAGGATCAGGCGGGCGGGAACTCCACCACCACACGGGTGCCGTAGGGGCTGCTGTCCGCCGTCAGTTTGCCGCGCAGCTGGCCGACAAAGGCACGCACCACCTTCAGCCCCAGCGTGGTCGCGCGGGACAGGTCGAGGCCGGGCGGCAGGCCGGCACCGCGGTCGACCACCTCCAGCCGGACGCTGCCCCCGTCGCCGCGGCCAAGCCGCACATCGATGGCCCCGGGCGTGCCGGAGGGAAAGGCATGGCGCGCCGCGTTGCTGACAAGCTCGCTGACGATCAGGCTGAAGGGAATGACCGCCTCGGTCGGCATTTCGGTGGCGTCGGCGGTGACATGGATGCGGTGGGCGCCGGGCAGCGTCGCCTCAAGCTCCTGGCACAGCTCGCTAAGATGGACCGCCATGTCGATGGTGCCGGCGCGCAGGGAGCCGTGGGTGCGCTGATGGGCCTGGGTGACGATGCCGACGCGGCCGCCGGCGCTCTGCAAGGCCCGCCGCACCTCCGGATCCTTGCTCGACAAGGTCTGAAGGGTCAGCAGGCTGGAGACCAACTGCAAGGTGTTCTTCAGGCGGTGGCTGACGTCGCGCAGGCGGCGGTCATGCTCGGCCACCGACTCCGGCGTTTCCTCCGCTGTGACGATCAGGGCGCGGACGACGCCGTTGACGCCCAGCATCGGGGTGACGCGGACATCCCAGAAGCGTTCCCCGTCGGTCGAGCGGTCGCCGGCGGCGCGGTTGCGCTGGGGCTGTCCGGTCCGCCGCGCCTCGGCGAGCAGCGAGGCTGCCAGGGCCGGGAAGCGCTCCGTCAGGCCGGCCCCCGCAACAACGCCCAGCGCCCGGAACGCGGCGTTGGCGAAGGCACAGCGATCGGTATCCCCCTCCACCAGAGCCGTGGGCGTCGGCGTCTGGTCCAGCAGACAGCGCAGCATCGCAGGATCGTCGATGCCGGCACCGCCGGCCGCAACATCGGTGCCGACCACCCGTCCCGCTCCCGGATCGGTGCCGAACTCCGCGTTGCGGAATGCCGTGACCGCCATGATATGCGCCATCGCCCCTGACCCCGTAGCCGTCCTGCCGCTGGCTCCTCCCTCCGGTGTCGGCGGGCTACCATTTCAGCTTCGACATTGTAAGGCGTGGCTCGCGCTCCGCACCAGTCCAACAACCCGAAACCTTGCTAGACAAATGGCATTACGACGTTCGGAAGGCGTAATGCCAGTGAGGGTCAGGCTCGGGCGGCGGCGCTCTCGATCCCCAACGCCTGGAGCGCGGTGTGGACGATGTGCTGGGCGCTCAGGCCGGCCGTCTCATACTGCTTGACCGGCGAGTCGTGGTCGAGATAGGTGTCCGGCAGAACCATCGGCCGGATTTTCAACCCGCCGTCAAGCAGCCCGGCCGTCGCCAGGAATTGCAGCACGAAGCTGCCGAAGCCGCCGACCGATCCTTCCTCGATGGTGATCAGCACCTCATGCTCCAGGGCAAGGCGGCGGACCAGATCCTCGTCCAGCGGCTTGGCGAAGCGGGCATCGGCCAGCGTCGTCGAAAGACCGCGCGCCGCCAGTTCCGCCGCCGCGCGCCGGGCCTCGCCCAGCCGGGTGCCGTAGCTGAGGATGGCGATCTTGGTGCCTTCCTGAAGAATGCGGCCCTTGCCGATGGGCAGGACGCTGCCGCGGTCGGGCAGTTCCAGCCCCACACCCTCGCCGCGCGGATAGCGCAGGGCCGAGGCGCGGTCGTCGATGGCGGCCTGGGTCGCCACCATGTGCATCAGTTCCAGCTCGTCCGCCGCCGCCATCAGGACGATGTCGGGCAGGCAGCCGAGATAGGCGGTGTCGAACGACCCGGCATGGGTCGCCCCGTCGGCGCCCACCAGACCGGCGCGGTCCAGCGCGAAGCGCACCGGCAGATGCTGAAGCACCACGTCATGGATGACCTGGTCGTAGGCGCGCTGGAGGAAGGTGGAATAGATGGCGCAGAAGGGCTTGAACCCCTCCGTCGCCATGCCGGCGGCGAAGGTCACCGCATGCTGTTCGGCGATGCCGACGTCGAAGCAGCGGTCGGGGAAGCGTTCCCCGAACAGGTCCAGCCCGGTGCCCGATGGCATGGCGGCGGTGATGCCGACGATGGTTGGGTCGGCCGCCGCCTCGGCGATCAGGCTCTGGGCGAAGACGCGGGTGTAGGTCGGGGCGTTGGACTTCGGCTTGGACTGGGCGCCGGTCACCACGTCGAACTTGGCGACGGCGTGCAGCTTGTCGGCCGACTCCTCCGCCGGGCCGTAGCCCTTGCCCTTCTTGGTGACGACGTGGATCAGCACCGGCTTGTCGTCGTCGGCATCGCGGACGTTCTGAAGCACCGGCAGCAGATGGTCCAGATTGTGCCCGTCGATGGGGCCGATGTAGTAGAAGCCCAACTCTTCGAACAGGGTGCCGCCGGTGACCATGCCGCGGGCATATTCCTCCGCCCGGCGGGCGGCATTGCGCAGCGGGCGCGGCAGCTGGTCGGCGATCTCCTTCGCCAGATGGCGCAGGGACAGATAGGGTTTGGACGAGATCAGCCGCGACAGATAGGCGCTCATCGCACCGACCGGCGGGGCGATGGACATGTCGTTGTCGTTGAGGATGACGATCAGCCGCGACTTGGTCGAGGCGGCGTTGTTCATCGCCTCGTACGCCATGCCGGCGCTCATCGAGCCGTCGCCGATCACCGCGATGACGTTGCGCTGCTCGCCCTTGATCTTGCTGGCGACCGCCATGCCGAGGCCGGCGGAGATGGAGGTCGAGCTGTGGCCTGCACCGAACGGATCGTATTCGCTCTCCGACCGCTTGGTGAAGCCGCTCAGGCCGCCGCCCATGCGGAGCGTGCGGATGCGGTCGCGCCGCCCGGTCAGGATCTTGTGCGGATAGCACTGGTGCCCGACGTCCCAGATCAGCCGGTCGTAGGGCGTGTCGAAGACGTAATGAAGCGCCACCGTCAGCTCGACCACCCCCAGACCGGCGCCGAGATGACCGCCGGTCACCGAAACGGCATCCACCGTCTCGGTGCGCAACTCGTCTGCGAACTGGCGGAGCTGCTCGGGCTTGAGGGCCCGCAGCTTGGCTGGCGTCGGACAAAGGTCGAGCAGCGGGGTCTTGGTGGCGGTCACGTCGTGATAGTCCTCAAAGCTCTGGTCAGGCGCGGCGCGCGACGACGAAGTCGGCGACGGCCTTCAACATATCGGCACGCCCATCGAAAATGTCCAAGTGCTGCGAAGCCTGACTGGCAAGCATTTCCGCCTGGGCACGGGCACGGTCACGGCCGAGGATCGACACGAAGGTCGCCTTGCCCGCCTGGGCGTCGCGGCCGACGGTCTTGCCGGTCTCCTCCGCCGTGCCTTCCACGTCCAGCAGATCGTCGACGATCTGGAAGGCGAGGCCGAGATCGTGGGCATAGGCACGCAAGGCGGTGCGCTGCGGCGGGTTCGCCTTGCCCAGGATGCCGCCGGCCTCGCAGGAAAAGGCGATCATCTCGCCCGTCTTCATGCGTTGCAGCCGGGTGGTGGTGCCGAGGTCGAACGTCTCATGCTCCGCGATCAGGTCCAGCATCTGGCCGCCGACCATGCCGTGGCCGCCGGCCGCCTTGGCCAGCGCCGTCACGAGCTGGCAACGGATGTTGGGGTCCTCGTGCGTCGCCGGATCGGCCAGCACCTCGAAAGCGAGCGTCAGCAGGCCGTCGCCGGCCAGGATGGCGGTCGCCTCGTCGAACTGGCGGTGGCAGGTCGGTCGGCCGCGCCGCAGCTCGCCATCGTCCATCGCCGGCAGGTCGTCGTGGACCAGCGAATAGCTGTGGACCATCTCCACCGCCGCGGCGGCGCGGATGGCACAGTCCGGGTTCACCCCGAAGAGGGCGGAGGACTGCATCACCAGGAAGGGGCGCAGCCGCTTGCCGCCGTTCAGGCAGCCATAGCGCATGGCGTCGAACACACGCGCCTCGGCCAGGTCGGTGGTCGGCAGCAGGGCGCCGATCTTCATCTCGACGGCCTGGGCGATCTCCGCCATGGCGGACTTCAAATCGGATTGGGAAATGGTATGCACGTCAGTCGATCCGGGCGGGTTCGGTGCCGAGGGAGCCGTCGGCGCTTACGGTGATGCGGTCGATCTTGGCCTGCGCCTCGCGCAGTTTCATCTCGCAATGGCGCTTCAACGCCGTGCCCCGCTCGTAGGAAGAGATGGCATCGTCGAGCTTGCCGCGGCCTTCCTCAAGCTGGCGGACGATCCGCTCCAGTTCGGCGAGCGCATCCTCGAAACTGAGGGCGGCGATGTCGGGCGGAATGGGAACAGAAGCGGCGGAAGGGGGCATGTCGGGCAGAACCATCGATGGAACCTCAAGCCCGCGAAGGTATGCCCCGCCCTCGTCCGGCGCAAGGCCCGAGGCACTCCCGTACCCCGGCCCTTGCGGACTATGTTCGGCCGCTGGGCAGCCTATGCGTTCGGGCAGAACTACCCCTTTCGGGAGACAACGGCCGCCCTCCCGCGGAGAAGGCTCCGGTCAGCAGTACATCAGTTCCCGCACATGGGCCGCACTTGCCGACGCCAGGGCGCGAAGGTTGTAGCCGCCCTCCAGCACCGAGACGATCCGTGCGCCGCAATGGGTGCGAGCCAGTTCGCCCAGCTTGCGCGTGGCCCAGACGAAATCGTCGTCGATCAGGTGCAGGCCGGCCAGCGGATCGCGCGAATGGGCGTCGAACCCGGCCGAAATGATCAGCAGGTCCGGCTTGAAATGGTCGATGGCCGGCAGGATGACGTGCGTCATCGCGTGGCGGAACTCGGGCGACCCCGCCATGGCCGGCAGCGGCGCGTTGACGCAGTTGCCGTATTCGCCCTTCTCGCCGGCATCGCCGGTGCCGGGATAGAGCGGCGACTGGTGGGTCGAGCAATAGAGCATGTCGGGGTCGAACTGCAGGATGTCCTGCGTGCCGTTGCCGTGATGAACGTCGAAATCCATCACCGCCACGCGCTGCAAGCCATGGACGGCGCGGGCATGGAAGGCGCCGACGGCGGCGTTGTTGAACAGGCAGAAGCCCATCGCCTTTTCCCGTTCCGCATGGTGGCCGGGCGGGCGGACGGCGCAGAAGGCGTTGCGCGACTGGCCGGTCGCCACCGCATCGACCGCGGCGCAGACGGCCCCGGCCGCGCGCAGCGCCGCCTCCCCCGATCCGGGCGAGACGACCGTGTCGGCATCGACGCCCGCATGCTCCACATCGGGGATCAGGGACAGCACGCGGTCGATGTGCGACTGCGGATGCGCCCGCAGAAGCTGTTCAACCGTGGCGCGCGGCGCCTCCTGCCGTTCCAGCATGTGGAACTCCTCCGTCTCCAGTGCGGCGAGCACGGCGCGCAGGCGGTCGGAGCATTCGGGATGACCGAGACCCGTGTCGTGCTCCAGGCACGCCGGGTGGGTAAACAGGGTGGTGAACATCGATTTTTCGGTCGTTATCGTTGATTTTCGGGCGGCAAAGGCGGCGTTTCCGAAAACCATTCTTCCCGCATCCCTAATGAAAGTACAGGCTGAATCCAGGACGATTCGTCACAGCCCACTTTCGGGAGCGGAGGCAATCCGTGACACGGCACGATTGGGGTACGAACGGATGCGATGCCGGTGGCGCACCGGCCGGCGGTTCGGGTCAGGCCGCCCGCTCGATGACGAAACGCAGGACGCCCTCCTCCTCCACGACCGACAGCAGGCGGTTGCCTGTCGCCTCGCAGAAAGCGGGAAAATCCTTGCGGGCACCGGGATCGGTCGCCTCCACCGTCAGAGTATCGCCGATGGCGATGGCCTTGATCGCCTTGCGGGCGCGCAGGACGGGGAGCGGGCACTGCAAGCCCTTGGTATTCAACGGATGGTCGGTCATGGCGAAAATGCTACCCGACTCGCCATGCGCTGTCACGATGCATGGAGGGAGGGCTGCAACGCCCAATGCGGTTGATTATCGATCACAACCGGTGGCTGATACAGCCCCATCGGCTTTGCTTCGCGATGCGAGAAAAAGCCGGAGCACAGTGAGGATCGCGACGCTCAAGCCTACGGTGGCACCAAGCAGCGGCATGTTCCGCATGCTGGATTCCCACAGGTGGACAAATCCCGCGAGGTACGAATATACTAGGATACGAGCATTTTTCTTTGCCAAGCCGCGCAACGACGGCTCGGGCGTGAAACGAATCGGAACGGACAGGGCGACGGTAAAGCGATGAAGATCGAGGATTTGCAGGCCAACGCCCGCCGGGCGAGTGCGCTGTTGAAGGCAATGTGCAACGAGCGGCGCCTGCTCATCCTGTGCCATTTGAGCCAGGGCGAACGGTCGGTGGGCGAACTGGAGGATCTGGTCGGCCTCAGCCAGTCGGCGCTGTCCCAGCATCTGGCACGCCTGCGCAACGACAATCTGGTCCGCACGCGGCGCAGTGCCCAGAACATCTACTACTCGTTGAACGGACATGAGGCGCAGACCATCATGACCACGTTGCACGGCCTCTACTGCACGCAGGCCGCCGAGGATATCGCCGAAAGCTCGGATGAGGAGGAGCGCGACATCGACCAGACCACCGACCGTTCCGACCTGCGCGCCGCCGCAGCCGGCTGACCGCCCGAGACCGAACGGGCGCCGCCGATCGAGCGCCCTTGACTGTAAGCTGCGGACCTCAGCCGCGCGTCCGCAGCGCCGCGGCCGCCAATGCCACCCAGCCCAGCATGAGGCACCATCCACCGGCCGGGGCCGTCATCGGCACCGGCAGCGGCCCGACCGTCGCCAGCGCATAGAGCGTGCCGCAGAACAGCAGGATCCCGGCGACGAACAGCCAGCCGGCGATCCGCAGGGTTAGACCTCCTATCCGCCCACCCAGCGCCACCAGCAGGACGAGCGCCAGCGCATGGGCCATCTGGTACTGCCCGGCGATGCGGACCCATTCCTGGGCCTGCGGCTGGGCGGCCAGCGCGTGGCTGGCATAGGCGCCGGTGCCGACCGCCACGGCGCCATTCAGAGCGGCGAAGACGATCCAGATGCGGTCGATCAGTCCCAAGGGGCGTCCTTCCCGTTCTCACGCCCCCCGGGCCCATGTGCAGGGCCGGGGGGCGGTGCTATCCTGTCGCCTGTCTACACGCAGGCCCTGCGCCCGAGCAAGAAAGCACGATGTCCTCCCCTGCATCAGCCCCCCTGGTCAGCATTGTCACGCCCACTTGGCAGCGGGAAGAGTTTCTGCCCCGCCTGCATGCCTGCATCCGGGCGCAGACCCATGGGGAGATCGAGTGGCTGGTGTTCGACGACAGCCCACGTCCCTCGGCCTATCTGAAGCCATTGGCAAATCCGCGACTGAAGTATTTCTATTCTCCCCGCCGCTACGCCATCGGCGAGAAGCGCAACATCCTGGCCGAGCATGCCAAGGGATCGGTGATCGTCCATATGGACGACGACGATTTCTATGCGCCGGTCTATGTGGAGCGCATGCTGGGATGGCTGGAACAGGGATACGATCTCGTCAAGCTGTCGGGCTGGTTCCTCTACAGCGTGCCGCACCAACGCTTCGGTTATTGGGATACGGCACTCGGCGGATCGCATCATCGCTGGGGCAGGCAGACTTGCGGCTATGTCGAAGCGCCGGATGCCCCTTTCTTGCCCGACAATCTCGACGGGTATGGCTTCTCATACGCCTACCGCCGGCCGGTCTGGGAGATTGCGCGCTTTCCGGCGGTGAACGCCTGCGAGGACGCGCCGTTCGTGAAGGCTGCCCGCGAGCGCTTCCGCGTCGGCGTCTTTCCGGATGCGGAGGGGCTGTGCCTGCACACGCTGCATGCCCGCAGCACCAGCCTGTGCCTGCCACAATATGAGCTGCCGCCGCGGCTGATCAAGCGGCTGTTCGGCCCAGAAGCCGCCGCCTACACCTGAACGTCGAGGAACATGCCGCGGCGGTAGTTGCGCGGCAGGGTCAGCACGCCGTTGACCACCAGGGCGGCGAGTTCGCGCAGGGTCGGAACCCGCTGCCGCCCCTGCTGGACGGCGCCTTCCGCCCGGGCGCGCGCACCGGATGCGGGGACGCGCCCGCCACCTGAGTCGGGGCGGATCGGCTCGTTCGAACGGTCGCCGGTGCGTCGGGTCTCTACCATGCCCGATCATTTACCATAAATGCCCGGACCGGAAAAGAGGGGCGCGCGGTGACATTCGCAGCCCCCCTCATAACCAAAGCAATAGGACGAAATCTTTTGCGGCTGGGTGGAATGAAAGCGGGAGCGGCGACGTTCATCGGCTCATGAGGGGACAAGATACCCCCGACACCAGGAGGACGCCGGAATGACTGGCCGCATTGGTACTGGATTGAAAGCCGTGGTTCTGGGCGCTCTGGTCGCCGGATCGATGCTGGGTGCTTCCGTCAGCACCGCCGCAGCCCATGATGGCTGGCGTGACGGCTGGCGGGGCGATCGTGGCCGCGAATGGCGGGATGGCCCGCCGGACTGGCGCGGCGGCTGGGACCGCCCGCACCATCGCCACTGGCGGGAGCGCGGCGCCTATTACGCCCCGCCCCCGGTGATCTACGCGCCGCCCCCCGTGGTTTACGCGCCGCCCCCGCCGCCGCGGGTGATCTATGCCCCGCCGCCCGTCGTTTATGCGCCGCAGCCGATGGTTCCGGGCTTCGGCCTGAGCGTCAACATCCGCTGATCCACTGCTGACCGCATACCGGCACCAAAAAGGACGGCTTCCGGCGGAGCGCCCACCGCATTATGGTGCGCGCCGTTCGGTAAAGCCGCCCCGCCGGGGCGCAGCAGCCAGGGAGACGGCATTTGCGGGTTCTTAGTGTGTGCGCCGCGGTGGTGGGCAGCCTTTCGATTGCCTGCGGGATCGCGACCTCCGCCGGTGCGGCGGAGCCGCGCCTGATGGCGGCGCTGGGCAACACCGTGCTGACGATGACCGACATCGGGCCGAAGCACACCCAGGTGGCGGTGAACGACAAGCCGGTGTTTGACGATAAGGAGAGTGACCTGCTGTCCTTCGTCGGTGCCTATTCGATGAAGGATCGCTGGATCGCCCTGTTCCAGTCCGACACCGGCGCCAAGGACTGCCCGACCCGCTTCCGCATCCTGGAGGTCGGCGGCCCGCAGCCGACGGTCTCCTACCCCTTCGGGTCATGCAGCGACGCCGCCCAGGTCACCATCGACAACGACACCCTGACGGTTTCCATGCCCCAGCCGGGCGGCGGGGCCGATGCCGCCTGGACCTACCGCAACGGCAAGATCGGCCGCAGCAAGTAGGCGGCAACAGGCGCGGGCCCTGCGGCCAAGGCCATGCTGGGTCCCGTATCCCCTGCCACACCCTCGATTGACGACGACAGGCGCAGCTTTTAAGGTCCGGACCTCCGCACATTCCCGTTCCGGGACAGGAAGTTCGCCCCAGAAAGTTCGCCCAATGACTGCCAGCAGCGCCAACCGGCCCAGCCGCCGGCCCAACACTCCGCTCTTCTCCTCGGGTCCCTGCGCGAAGCGTCCGGGCTGGTCGCTCGACGCGCTGGACGGCGCGCTGCTCGGCCGCTCCCACCGCTCCAAGCCCGGCAAGGCCAAGCTGAAGGAGGTCATCGACCTCACCCGCGCGGTGCTGGGCATCCCCGGCGACTACCGCATCGGCATCGTCCCTGCCTCCGACACCGGTGCGGTGGAGATGGCGCTGTGGTCGATGCTGGGCGCCCGCGGCGTCGACATGCTGGCCTGGGAAAGCTTCGGCAAGGAATGGGTCACCGACGTCGCCAAGCAGCTGAAGCTGCCGGACGTCCGCAACCTGATCGCCCCCTATGGCGAACTGCCGGACCTGTCGACGGTCGATTTCAGCCGCGACGTCGTCTTCACCTGGAACGGCACCACCGCCGGCGTGCGGGTGGCCGACGCCGACTGGATCGCCGACGACCGTGAGGGGCTGACCATCTGCGACGCCACCTCGGCCGCCTTCGCCATGGCGCTGCCCTGGCACAAGATCGACGTCGCCACCTGGTCCTGGCAGAAGGTGCTGGGCGGCGAGGCGGCGCACGGCATGCTGGTGCTGAGCCCGCGCGCGGTGGAACGGCTGGAGAGCTTCCAGCCCGACCGGCCGCTGCCGAAGATTTTCCGCATGACCAAGAATGGCAAGCTGATCGAAGGCATCTTCGAAGGCGACACCATCAACACCCCGTCGATGCTCTGCGTCGAGGATGCCATCGACGGCCTGCGCTGGGCCCTGTCGCTTGGCGGCCTGACCCAGCTGATCCGCCGGTCGGAACAGAATCTGCGCATCGTCGCCGACTGGGTGGAGACCAGCAGCTGGGCCGGTTTCCTGGCGAAGGATCCGGCGAACCGCTCCTGCACGTCGATCTGCCTGCGCTTCACCGACCCGGAGGTCACCGCCCTGTCGGAGGAGGCCCAGGCCGCTTTCGCCAAAAGGCTGTCCGCCCTGCTGGAAAAGGAGGAGGCTGCCTTCGACGCCGGTTCCTACCGCGATGCGCCTCCCGGCCTGCGGCTGTGGGGCGGTGCCACGGTGGAGAATGAGGATATGGAGGCGGTGCTGCCCTGGCTCGACTGGGCTTTCGCCACTGTGAAGGCCGAGACATTCGGTCCCAAGCAGGGCTGACGCCGGAACGGTCGCAGGCAGGCCAAGCGCAAGCCGGACTGTCATCCACAGCATTTTCCGCAGCCGTCGAACGGCCCCGCCGTGGCACAACCACCACAGCGGGGCTTTTGGCGTGGGCTGGCGTTGTGCTTTGCAGCAAAGGATCCGACCAGCCAACCGTTCGCACACAGCAGCATTTCTGCACCAGTGTGACCGACGTGACTCGCGTTCGAACCTCACAAGCTTGACCATGGTTATCCACAGAACCGTGGACAAGGTGGTGGATAACCCTGTTGAACCATCGGTCCCGCCTGTCTGGAAACTGTCATGGAGGAAGTGCGGCCGATTCGCCCCCGCCGTCGCCGGACGGACGACGCCGCTTCCCCTGTTGGAGACCCACCCTATCCCGAAGATGGTCTGGCAAACCGTCGGTTGTGTCCCGACTCTTGAAGGGGATTTCCGGCGACCCCGCTGCACTGCGGCAAAGCCGGTGCAACGAAGGAAGGGCTTGGACCGACCATGGCGCACTACCTCATCACCGGCGGCTGCGGTTTCATCGGCTCGCATCTGGCCGACCGGCTCCTGGCCGACGGGCATCGGGTGACGATCCTCGACAACCTGTCGAGCGGCAGGCTGGAGAACAAGCCAAGCGCCGCGAAGCTGGTGGTGGGCGACGTGGCCGATCCCGATGCGGTGCGCGAGGCGATGGCCGGCGATGCCGGTGAGGGGGTTGACGGCGTCTTCCACCTTGCCGCCGTGGCGTCGGTCCAGAAATCGCGGGAGCTGTGGGCAGAAACCCACCGCACCAACCTGCTGGGCACCGTCACCGTGTTCGAGGCGGCGCGCGATGCCAGGCGCGGCGGTCCGATCCCGGTGGTCTACGCCTCCTCCGCCGCCATCTATGGCGACAACAGCAACACCCCGCTGAATGAGGACGAGTTGCCGCGCCCGCTGTCCGCCTATGGCGTCGACAAGCTGGGGTGCGAGATGCACGCCCGCGTCGCCTGGGCGATCCAGGGGGTGCCGACGGTCGGCTTCCGCTTCTTCAACGTCTACGGCCCGCGCCAGGATCCGATGTCGCCCTATTCCGGCGTGATCTCCATCTTCGCCCGCCGGGTCGCCCGCGGCGAGGATGTGGAGATCCATGGCGACGGCCAGCAGGTCCGCGACTTCGTCTTCGTCGGCGACGTGGTGCGCATCCTGGCGCTGGCGATGGAGCGGCGCTTTGCCGGGGCGCAGGTCTACAACCTCTGCACCGGCCGCGCGACGTCGCTGGTGATGCTGCTGGAGGTGTTGCAGGAGCTGTGCGGCAGCAAGGTCCGCCGCCGTCACACCGAAGCGCGGGCCGGCGACATCCGCGTGTCGATCGGCGACCCGTCGCTGCTGCGCTCCACCTTCGACACCGTGTGCCAGGTCGGCCTGCTCCAGGGCCTGAGCGCCACCCTGACCGGCCGCATGCCTTGAGGTTGGATCCGATACCGGGGTATGAGGGGGCCGATCAGATCGGATCGCGTAAAATCGGACTCGATTTGAAGCGTGAATCCGATCGCCAAACATAAAGCTATAGCGTCGTGCCTTTAACATTAAACGCACGACGCTATAAACTTCGTCTCCCGCCCCGGGAGAGGACGCCGCCATCAGGATGAGCGAACCATGGCCCGCCGCCGATCCCTTCCCATCCGGGCGCTGCTGATCGTCCTCGCGATCCTCGCCGTCGTCGCGGTGGCCGAGCGGCTCCACATCATCCCGCCCGGCACCCTCGACCGTCTGCTGGGCGAGGAAACCCATCGCCCCCGCCAGCCGCGCAAGCAGGAGCCCGCCGAACCGCCACCGCCGGTCGTCGCCCGCCCCGCCGACCGGATCGACTATGCCGAGGTCGCCCGCCAGCTCGACGGCATCCGGGTGGAGCCCGAAACGCGCAAGGGCTATCAGCGCGAGGAATGGCCGCACTGGCTGGCACTCGACGGCGGCTGCCTGAATGCCCGCGAGAAGGTGCTGATCCGCGACTCCCGCCGCCCGGCGACGCTCGACGCCAAGGGCTGCGGCGTGAAGTCCGGCGACTGGCTCGATCCCTACACCGGCGAGCGCTACACCGACCCGCAGATGGTCGACATCGACCACCGCGTGCCGCTGGAGGAGGCCTATGCCAGCGGCGGCTATGACTGGAGCCGGGAGAAGCGCGCCGCTTACGCCAACGACACCAGCGATCCGCTGACCCTGCTGGTTTCAAGCCGCGAGGCCAACCGTGCCAAGGGCTCCAAGGGGCCGGAGGACTGGCTGCCGCCCAAGCGCGACGGCATCTGCCTCTATGTCGCCGACTGGGTCCTGGTGAAGGCGCGCTGGAGCCTGACCATGGATGAGCGGGAACGGGTGACCGTCGGCAACATCCTGAACGACTGCCGCGCCTCGGCCGGGCAGCAGCGCTGACGCAGCCCTGTCCTGCCCGGTACTTTGTTGGGCAAGCCACCGGTTTCGCGCTACCGTCCGCCCGGAATTCACGAGGCCGGACACGGGAAGACGCATGACCGGAGAAGACACCCCGCTGTGGCGGGAAGGCGCCGTCGCTCTCGCCGCGCGGCTGGCCCGGCGGGAGCTGTCGTCCCGCGAGGCGGTCGAGGCGCATCTGGACCGCATCGCCGCGGCCGAGCCGGCGCTGTCCGCCTTCCTGACCGTCGCCGCCGACGAGGCCCTCGCCCGCGCCGATGCGCTGGACGCCCTGCCGTCGCCCGCCGGGCCGCTGCATGGTGTGCCGGTCGCGGTGAAGGACCTGACCGACACCGCCGGCATCCGCACCACCTACGGCTCTGCGCTCTATGCCGACCATGTGCCGGCCGACAGCGACATCACGGTCGCCCGGATCGAGGCGGCCGGCGGCATCGTCATCGGCAAGACCAACACGCCGGAGTTCGGCTTCGGCGCCATTTGCAGGAACCGGCTGTACGGTCCGACCCGCAACCCGGCCGATCCGAACCTGACCTCCGGCGGGTCGAGCGGTGGATCGGCGGCAGCGGTCGCGGTCGGCATGGCGCCGCTGGCCCATGGCACCGACTATGGCGGGTCGGTGCGGATTCCGGCGAGCTTCTGCGGCATCACCTCCATCCGGCCGACGCCGGGACTGATCCCGGCGCCCGGCCGGGCTTTGGGCTGGGACACGCTGGCGACCCATGGCGTGCTGGCCCGCGACACGGCCGACTGCACGCTGCTGCTGTCGGCAATGGCCGGCAGCGATCTGCGCGACCCGACCTCCCTCTTCGGCGACCGGGATAACGGATCTGAAACGCGGCTGGGCGCCACCGCCGATTTCGGTGTCGCCACCGTGTCCCAGGCGGTGCGTGGGCGCTTCGCCGAGGCGGTCGACCGGCTGGAGCGGGTCGCCGGTCCGGTGATGCGCCGCCATCCCGACTGCGGCGACGCCATGGCGACCTTCCGCACGCTGCGTGCCGCCCAGACCCGCCATGCCTTCGGTCCGATGCTGGCCAAGCATGGCGAGGCGCTGACCGACACCATCCGCTGGAACATCGAGGCCGGGGCCGGCATCACCGCCGATGCCTATCTGGAGGCGCAGGCCGCCCGTACGGCGCTTTACCGCCGCTTCGTCGCGCTGTTCGGGGAGATCGACGTGCTGGCGGCCCCGGCCTGCGGCGTGCTGCCCTGGCCGAACGGGGATGGCGAGGTGACCGTCATCGACGGGCAGCCGGTGGGGTCGATTCTCGATTATCTCGGTGTCACGGCAATCGTCACGCTGATCGGTTTCCCGGTGCTGACGCTTCCGGTCGCCGGAGACGGGCTGCCCTTCGGCATCCAGTTGATCGCCCGGCCGGGAGAGGAACGGCGCCTGATCCGCCTGGGCCTGATGCTGGAGCGCGAGGCGGGCTTCGTTCACCGCTGGCCCGCCGGCTGGGCCGGTTGACGGAAATCGGGTGACAAGACGCCGCTCCCGACAGCCATTGCGGGCGGCTGACCCATAGGCTATGCACCCCCGCATGAGCGCCGACACCCTTCCCAATTCCGCCCTGCCCAGCCCTGTTCTGTCCCGGTCATCCGCCGCCACGCCATCGGTGGCGGAGGTGCGGCGTGCCACCGGCATCGGTTTCATCGCCATCCTGCTGTGGGCGACGGCGGCGCTGCTGACCTCGATGTCCAGCGCCATGCCGCCGCTGCAACTGGTGGCGGTCACCTTCGGGCTCGCCTTCCTGACCGGCAGCAGCGTCGCGGTTCTGCGCGGCCGCAGCGTGATCGGCGCCCTGCGCCAGCCGCTGCCCGTCTGGCTGGTCGGGGTCGGCGGACTGTTCGGCTATCACGCCTGCCTGTTCCTTGCCTTCCATCTGGCGCCATCGGCGGCGGTCGAGGTCAATCTCATCAATTATCTCTGGCCGCTCTGCATCGTCCTGTTCTCCGCCCTGCTGCCGGGGGAGCGGCTGAAGGCCGCCCATGTGGCCGGCGCGCTGTGCGGGCTGGCCGGCACCGCGCTGATCGTTTCCGGGAGAGGCGGCGGACTGCACCTGGACGCCGGCACTCTGGGAGGCAACCTGCCCGCCTATGGTGCGGCCCTGGCGGCAGCGCTGATCTGGGGGGCCTATTCGGTCCTGTCACGCCGCTTCGGCTCGGTCCCAACCGAGGCGGTCAGCGGTTTCTGCCTCGTCACCGCCCTGCTGGGCCTGACCGGACACCTGCTGTTCGAGGATGCCACCGTCTGGCCGCAGGAGGCGCTGGGCTGGCTGGTCCTGCTGGCCCTCGGCATCGGTCCGGACGGGCTGGCCTTCTTCGTCTGGGACCATGGAATGAAGCGCGGCGACATCCGGGCGCTGGGCGTGCTGTCCTATGCCGTGCCGCCGGCCTCCACCCTGCTGCTGATCCTGTTCGGGCAGGCGAGCGGCGGCTGGGCCGTCTGGGCCGCCTGCGCGCTGATCGCCGGCGGGGCGCTGATGGCGAGCTGGGATATGATCCGCGGCAAGTGACAGCGATTTCATGCCCCGGCCGCGGCAAAGGGTGGTAATCGGCAAGCATCGTCCCGACCGCTTGCGAGTGCCCAACCAATGCCCGCGCGTGCGTATTCCCCACCGTCCTCTTCCGGACGCCTGTCCGCCGCCCGCCAATTCCTGTCCGATGTCTGGCGGCTGACCAAGCCCTATTGGTCGTCGGAGGAGAAATGGGCGGCGCGCGGCCTGCTGGCGGCGATCGTCGTCCTCAATCTGGCGGCGGTGTTCATGGAGGTCTGGTTCACCCAGATCAACGCCGACATCTTTAACGCTTTGCAGGAGAAGGACGAGAACGGCTTCATCCAGGCCCTGCTGGTGTTCGGCGGGCTGGCGCTGGTCTTCATCGCGGTGGCGGTCTATCGCCTCTACCTGAACCAGATGCTGCAAATCCGCTGGCGCCGCTGGCTGACCGAGCGCTATCTCGGCGACTGGCTGGAGAACCAGACCTATTACCGCCTGCAATTCACCAACACCGGCACCGACAACCCCGACCAGCGCATCGCCGAGGATCTGCGCAGCTTCGTTCAGCTGACGCTGAGCCTGTCGCTGGGCTTCATGACCAATCTGGTCTCGCTGGTTTCCTTCCTCGCCATCCTGTGGAGCCTGTCCGGATCGGTCACCATCCCCTGGCTCGGCATCGACCTGCCCGGCTACATGGTGTGGGTGGCGCTGGTCTATGCCGTGGGCGGCACCTGGATCACACACAAGATCGGCAAGCCGCTGGCCCGGCTCAGCTTCGATCAGCAGCGGTACGAGGCCGACTTCCGCTTCTCCCTGGTCCGCCTGCGCGAGAATGCCGAGAGCGTCGCCCTGCAACAGGGCGAGGTGCAGGAGGCGCGCGGCTTCGGCGACCGTTTCGCCCGCGTTGTCGCCAACTGGTGGTCGCTGATGCGCACGCAGAAGCGGCTGGTCTGGTTCACCTCCGCCTATGGGCAGATCGCCATCATCTTCCCGCTGCTGGTCGCCGCCCCACGCTATTTCAGCGGCGCCCTGCCGCTGGGATCGCTGATGCAGACCTCGCAGGCCTTCGGGCAGGTGCAGGGGGCTATGTCCTGGTTCATCGACGCCTATGTGAACCTCGCCGACTGGCACGCCACCACCAGCCGTCTGACCGGCTTCCACCACGCTGTAGCGACCGTCCGCGCCGGTGCCCGCGACCATGCCGGGGTGGAGCGCACTGCGGCGGCAGACGGCGCCCTGACGCTGGACGGGCTGGCCCTGACCCTGCCGGACGGCGGCTCGCCGCTGGTCCGCGCCGACCTGACGGTGCAGCCGGGCGAGTCCCTTCTGATCACCGGCCCGTCTGGGTCGGGCAAGAGCACCCTGCTGCGCGCCATCGCCGGCATCTGGCCCTTCGGCCGCGGCCGGATCGCGCTGCCAGGCGGTGTTATGGCGGCTGGCAGCGCCACCTCGGCCAACGGCAGCATGGTCCTGCCGCAGAAGCCCTACCTGCCCATCGGATCCCTGCGCGCCGCCGTCACCTACCCCGCCACTCCCGACGCCTTCCCGGACGAGGCGGTGCGCGAGGTGCTGGACGCCGTCGGCATGGCCGGTTTCGCCGAACGTCTGGCGGAGGAGGACCACTGGTCGCAACGCCTGTCCGGCGGCGAGCAGCAGCGCATCGCCATCGCCCGTGCCCTTCTGCATAAGCCCGACTGGCTCTATCTCGACGAGGCGACCTCGGCCTGCGATCCAGAGACGGAGGAGCGGCTCTATGGCCTGCTGCGCGCGCGCCTTCCCGGCACGACGCTGGTCAGCATCGGCCACCGTCCCAGCCTCGCCGCTTTCCACGACCGGCGGATGACGGTCCGGCGCAACGGAGACGGGGTCGGAGAACTGGCGGCGGTGAGCTGAGAAAATCAGGCGGCGAAGCGGATGGTAGAGGCGATCTCATCATGAGGCATCGACAGGCTGCCATCCGGATGCCGTTCGATCAGACCCAACTCGGCCAGCGCCGCCACATCCTCGTGCACACGCTTGACGTCACGCTTCAGATCGCGCGCCAGTGCCCGTATCCCTTCCGCCGGCCGGCGTCGCAGATGGCGCAGCAACTCGTAACGTTTGGGTGTCAGCACGGCACAAAGCGCCTCCCAACCGTCGAAATACAGCCGGTCGGTGGGTTCGACCGCTTCGCCGGCTTCCGCAGCCTTCCACGCGGCGATCACGTCGGCGCCAGCCTGCGCCAGAGGATCTTCCGTGATGCGGATGTCATGCTTTGCCATGAGTCCTCCTCCACACTGCAACGGCATCCAAGAAATCCGCCACCAGTTGTTCAACGCTGTCGAAGCTATAGGATTCTTCGACATCGCCATAATGGCGATGGTCGCCTTTGCCGCGTTCGTTGTCGAAACCGACGACCCGTTGACCATCCACAATATAGACAAGCCGATATTTGAAACCGTGCGTCGTGGGAGGAACCGGTTCCGGCAAACGCCAGACCACCAACTCCGCGAAATCGCGATTCCCAAAGGCCACCCGGCGACGGATCAGAAGCGTTGCCTTCATGTTGGCATCCTACGCCATCACGCCTGTTGGCGTAAAGCGCCAACAACACTGGCCATTTCCGCGTCAAACCTCCCCCCGCGCCTCGGCCAGCAGCCATTGACGGAAGGCGGCGAAGGGCGGGTGGTTGGCCTTGCCGCGGGGGTGGACGAGGTAATAGGCCCGCGCGCTGCGGTGGGGCCGGTCGATGGCGGGGAGCAGGGTGCCGTCGTCAAGCTCGGCACGGACCAGCAAGGTCGGCAGCAGGGCGACGCCCAGCCCAGCCTCCGCCGCCTGGGCGGTGGTGGCGAACTGTTCGAACACCATGCCGGCACCGGGTCGCGGAGGCAGCCCCTGGGCCGACAGCCACTCGTTCCACGCATCGGCGCGCGTGCTCGTGTGCAGGAGCGGCAGGGACAACAGGTCCCCCGGCTCCGTCACCGGATGCGCCTTGAGAAAGGCAGGGGAGCAGACCGGCAGCACCTCCTCGTCCAGCAGATGGTCGCAGACGGCGTCGGGCCAGTCGCCGAAGCCGTAATGAATGGCTGCATCCAGATCGTGCAGACGGAAATCGAAAGGCGCCAGCTTGGTGGTGAAGTGGATCGTCACCTGCGGGTGCGCCGTCTGGAAGGCCGGCAGCCGCGGAACCAGCCAGCGCGTGCCGAAGGTCGGCAGGATGGCGAGGTTCAGCACGCCGCCCTTGGGTGCTGCGATGGTCCGCACCGTGGCCGCCGCGATCTGGCGCAGCGCGTCGCGGATCGGATCGGCATAGAGCGCCCCGGTCGGGGTCAGCGTCACCCGCTGGCCCTTGCGGATGAACAGGGCGGTGCCGATCTGGTCCTCCAGCGCCTTGATCTGCCGGCTGACCGCCCCTTGCGTCAGCGACAGTTCCGCCGCCGCCGCGGTGAAGCTGCCGGTGCGGGCCGCCGCCTCGAAGGCGGACAGCATGCTCATGGACGGGAGAAGGCGGCGTTGCAGATCCATGACGACCTCATTACCAAAGCTCATGATCTATGGAAAGAAAGTCGTTTGCGCCTTGGCGCGCGGCACGGCACGCTCGATATCCTGGAGATCCGGAAAATTCCCATAGTCAGGGCGGGGCGGGTTCGCGATGAAGACGGGTGGTCAGTTGATCGTCGAGGCGCTGGAGGCGCAGGGCGTGCGGCGGGTGTTCGGCGTGCCGGGCGAGAGCTATCTCGCCGTGCTGGACGCCCTGCACGACAGCCCGATCGAGATGGTCGTCGCCCGCCATGAAGGCGGTGCGGCGATGATGGCGGAGGCGCAGGCCAAGTTGACCGGCCGCCCCGGCGTCTGCCTCGTCACCCGCGGCCCCGGCGCCACCAATGCCGCCTCCGGCATCCATGTCGCCCAGCAGGACGAAACCCCGCTGGTCGTGCTGGTCGGCCAGATCGAGCGCGGCATGCGTGGCCGCGACGCCTTCCAGGAGGTCGATTACGGCAAGCTGTTCGGCGGCATGTGCAAATGGGTCGCCGAGATCGACAGCGCCGACCGCGTGCCGGAGATGATTTCCCGCGCCTTCCACACCGCGATGGCCGGCCGCCCCGGCCCGGTCGTGCTGGCTCTGCCGGAAGACACGCTGACGGAAACTGCGGACGTGCCCGTCGCCCCACGCGCGGAGACGGTCGATGGGGCTCCCACGCCGGCGCAGGTGGCGTCCTTCGGCGCCCTGCTGGCCAAGGCGGAACGGCCGCTGCTGGTCGTCGGCGGTTCCCGCTGGACCGAGGAGTCGGTCGCCGAACTTCAGCGTTTCGCGGAACGGCTGGCCCTGCCGGTCGCCGTGACCTTCCGCCGCCAGATGCTGTTCGACCATTGCCACCCGCTTTATGCCGGCGACATCGGGCTGGGCATCAATCCAAAGCTTTCGGCGCTGGTCAAGGACAGCGACCTGCTGGTCCTGCTGGGCGACCGCTTCTCCGAAGTGCCGTCGCAGAGCTACGACCTGCTGGGCACTCCCAATCCGGGCAAGGCGGTGGTCCACATCCACCCCGGCGCCGAGGAGATCGGACGCGTCTATCGCCCGACGCTGGGCATGGTCGCCACGCCGGCCGCCTTCCTGGAGGCGATGGCGGAGCTCGGCGTGACGGCCAAGTCCGGCTGGGCCGCCCGCGCCGAAGCGGCCCATGCCGCTTATGATGCCTGGAGCACCCCGCCCGACGCCATCCCCGGCGACGTTCAGATGGGCCGCATCATGGCCTGGCTGGACGAGCGGCTGGAGCATGACGCCATCTTCACCAACGGCGCCGGCAACTACGCCACCTGGATCCATCGTTTCCACCGCTTCCGCCGCTTCGGCACCCAGGCGGCGCCGGTCTGCGGCTCGATGGGCTACGGCCTGCCGGCCGCCATCGCCGCCAAGCTTCAGCATCGCACCCGCGATGTCCTGTGCTTCGCTGGCGACGGCTGCTTCCAGATGACGGGGATCGAGTTCGGCACCGCCGTGCAGGAGGGCGCCGCCGTGATCGTGCTGGTCGTCGACAACGGCATGTACGGCACCATCCGCATGCATCAGGAACGCGAGTATCCCGGCCGCGTGTCCGGCACCCGACTGCAGAATCCCGATTTCGCCGCCTTCGCCCGCGCCTATGGCGGACATGGCGAGACGGTGGAGACCACCGAGCAGTTCGCTCCGGCCTTCGAACGCGCCCGCGCGTCCGGCCTGCCGGCGATCATCCACATCAAGCTCGACCCCGAGGCCCTGACCCCCAGCCGGACGCTTTCCGAGATCCGTGCCGCCGGGAAGGGAAAGTGATCTGAGCGAATATCTCCCTCTCCCGGCATGGGACAGGGAACATCATATGCCTCGCTTTTTGACCCAAGGAGCCACCCCGGTGCAGCACAGCGACATCCTCTCCCGTTTCGGCCTGACCTCCAGCGGAGCCGGGCTCACCGCCCGTTCGCCGGTCGACGGCGCCAAGCTCGCCACGGTGGCGGAGACCGCGCCGTCGCAGGTTTCGGACATCGTCGCCAACGCCGCCCGCGCCTTCGAGGCGTGGCGCTCGGTGCCGGCCCCGCGCCGCGGCGAGCTGGTCCGCCTGCTGGGCGAGGAACTGCGCGCCGCCAAGGAGGATCTGGGCCGTCTGGTTTCGCTGGAAGCCGGCAAGATCTACCAGGAAGGCCTGGGCGAAGTGCAGGAGATGATCGACATCTGCGACTTCGCCGTCGGCCTGTCGCGCCAGCTCTACGGCCTGACCATCGCGTCGGAGCGTCCGGGCCATACGATGCGCGAGACCTGGCACCCGGCCGGCCCCTGCCTCGTCATCTCCGCCTTCAACTTCCCGGTGGCGGTGTGGTCGTGGAACGCCGCGCTGGCCCTGGTCTGCGGCGACCCGGTCGTGTGGAAGCCGTCGGAAAAGACCCCGCTGACCGCCGCCGCCTGCCAGGTGATCTTCGAGCGCGCCGTCGCCCGCTTCGGCGATGCTCCGGCCAACCTGTCGCAGGTCGTCCAGGGCGGCCGTGAGATCGGCGAGGCGCTGGTCGCCCATCCCGGCTTCCCCATCGTCTCGGCCACCGGCTCCACCCGCATGGGCCGCGAAGTCTCCAAGGTGGTGGCGGAGCGCTTCGGCCGCTCGATCCTGGAGCTGGGCGGCAACAACGCCATGATCGTGGCGCCGTCGGCCGACCTCGACATGGCGCTGCGCGCCATCCTATTCTCCGCCGTCGGCACCTGCGGCCAGCGCTGCACCACGCTGCGCCGCCTGATCGTCCACCGCTCGGTCAAGGACCAGCTGCTGCCGCGCCTGAAGGCGGCCTACGCCTCCGTGTCGATCGGCAGCCCGCTGGAGAGCGGCGTGCTGATGGGTCCGCTGGTCGATGCCGACGCCTTCAAGGCGATGCAGCGCGCGCTGGAGGCCGCCAAGGCCGAGGGCGGCACGGTGGCCGGCGGCGAGCGCACGCTGACCGACCGCTTCCCCAACGCCTACTACGTCACCCCCGCCATCGTCGAGATGCCGGCCCAGACCGAGGTGGTCCGGCACGAGACCTTCGCGCCGATCCTCTATGTCCTGACCTACGACACGCTGGAGGAGGCCATCGCGCTTCAGAACGCCGTGCCGCAGGGCCTGTCCTCCTGCATCTTCTCCACCGACCTGCGTGAGACGGAGCGCTTCCTGTCGGCCGCCGGTTCCGACTGCGGCATCGCCAACGTCAACATCGGTCCCAGCGGTGCGGAGATCGGCGGCGCCTTCGGCGGCGAGAAGGAGACCGGCGGCGGCCGCGAATCCGGTTCCGACTCGTGGAAGGCCTACATGCGCCGCCAGACCGCGACGGTGAACTACTCCTCCGCGCTGCCGCTCGCCCAGGGCATCAAGTTCGAGATCGGCTGAGGGCTCATGGGCTGAGGCTTTTCCGGCCGGGACGGAGCCGCCATTGGCGAGCCCCTCCCGGCCGGATCGGCACGCGTATCAGATCGCCAGCCGCCCCCGGACCGCTTCGGCCTTGGCCGTCAGGTCCTGGGGCGGCAGCCGACCGATCAGCAGGGCGGCATGGTCCGGCCCGTTCCAATAGGCGATGGACAGCCCACCGCGCATTTCCTGCTCCACCCCGCGCACGGTGCCGGGACGGCGCAGGATGCAAAGCGCCAGCGGGCCGCTGCGCGGATCGAGATAGGTGATCTGGGCCAACGGCATGTCGTCGTAGGACAGAATTTGCGCCCGGCGGAATTCCGCTCCGGCGACCTCCACCGCCTCCGGCGTCAGGGACAGGTTGAGCGGCCGGTTCAGGGCAGCGAGCTGTGCCGACTGGGCGTCATGGCCGGGCGTGGCCCCGCCCAGCGTTTCCCGCGTGTACAACCCCATATATTGCGCGACCACACCATGCCAGTGGTGCTCCCGGTCCGGCCCGCCGTCATCGTCGGCCAACTCGTCGCCGTCGCCGGTTCCGAACAGCCGGACCAGAAGCCGGTCGCCCAGCACGCCCGCCGCCACCGACGCGGCGATGGCGCCGAACAGTCGGCGGCGTGTCAGCGGAACGACCGCGTTGGCAGCAACCGGCGGCGCGGTCATCCCGTCGAGCATGCGTTGCAGATCCGCCGCCGGGACGGCGTCCAACAGGGGCTGGAATGCCTCGCCATAGGGCAGGCTGGCACGGGAAAGATGCTCCACCCTCGCGGCGACCGCCGGATCGCGTTCGATCAGGTCGAGCAGGCGGGCGCGACGCTCCTCCTCCAGTTCGCCGTCGATGAAGGCGGTCAGTTCCTCGTCGGAGGGCATCGCGGATTCGTCGTTCTCTCCGGTCATTTTACCGCTCCGTCGCTCATCCTGTCCGCCAGCTTTGCCCGCGCCGCCGCCAGACGGCTCATCACCGTTCCGACCGGCACGTCGAGAACCGCAGCGACCTCGCGGTAGGTCAGTCCCTCCACATAGGCGAGGAACACCGCCGCCCGCTGCGCTTCCGGCAGATCGCCGACCAGCCTCATCACTTGGCCTGCCAGAACCTTCGCCTCGGTCTCGCGCGCGCCGTCGACTTCCAGGCTCGTCTCCGCCTCAACGGTTCCCTGGCCGAAACGGACCCGCCGCGCCCGGACCTCGTTCAGCCAGAGCGAATTCAGGATGGCGAACAGCCAATGGTCGATGCGGGAGCCGGGCTGGAACTGGCCGTGCCGCTCCAATGCCCGCAGGCAGGTCTGCTGCACCAGATCGTCCGCCCAGTCGCGCTGCCGCGACAGGACGAAGCCATAGCGCCAAAGGCGCGGCAAGGTGACGGACAAGCCGTGCCTGACTTCCGCTTCGCTTGCGATCTCACCGCTCCCTCGCATGGCATCCGGGCCGATCCGGTCCTTTCGGCACTGTACCGGCCGCGACCAACCATATGCCTCACGACCGCTCTCGACGATAGCCATCATCCGCCTTTCCGGTGACCGAACAAAGCGGCGGGAACGCCCCCGCACGGGGAGGGAAAGCGCCCCCGCCGGTGGCGTCAGCCCCTGGCCGGCGCGGCGATGGCCTCTTCCAGGTCGCGATACTCCTCGCATCCGGTGCCGCAGATCGAACGGATCGCCGCCAGCTGCTCCCGAGCCAGATCGGAGCGCCCCTTGAGCATGTAGGCTTCCCCGAGATATTCCCGGACCTTGGCGTAGGAGGGGTCGGCCGCCACCGACTTCAGGTAATAGCCGATGCCCTCGTCGACGCGGCCCAGCTTGCGGGTGGCATAGCCGCGGTAATTCAACACGACCGGGCTTTCCTGATTGCGCGCCGTCGCGAGAATGTCCAACGCCTCCTGATAGCGCTCCGCCTTCGCCAGCGAATAGGCGTAGTCGGCGATGTTGTCGTCGGTGAGGTTGGCGCCGCTCTGCTTCACGCATTGCTTCGTCTTCTTGTCATAGACCTCCCCCGGCTTGCAGGTCGGGGTGGTGTCGTCGCCCATGGCACGGGCGGAGACGGGGGCCAGCAGGCCGGTGCCGAGAACGGCGGCGCACAGCAGGCCGGCCAGGACGCTGCTTCCAGCCTTGGCGTAAACGCTCTTCATGACTTCTCCTGGAATTCGGGGGGACGGTTCGCCGTATTGCGGCGCTGGCGGACAACACGCCACCCCCGGCGGCTATTCGGTCGCAGATAAGTTTTTTCGGGCCCGCGGCAGCAGCGAATAGACGGCCCCACCGGCGTGTTCCCCACCCGCCGCACCGCCAGCATCCCGCTTGCGACCGCGATGTCCTGAATGGAGCCGCCCCCCGTGTTCCCACCCGTGGCTTTGCTTGGCTTGGGCCTCGGCCTGCCGCCCCATGTCCTATCCCAGGAGGAGGCCGCCCTCCTCACCACCCGCATCTTCGGCGACCGGCTGGCCGGCTTCCCCCAGTTCGAGCGGGTTTTCACCAACACCGGCATCGCCCGGCGGCACTGCGCCCGTCCGGCCGACTGGTACGCCACCCCCCATGGCTGGAGCGACCGCATGGGCGCCTACCGGCAGGCGGCGGAGGCCCTGTTCGTCCAGGCTGCGAACGCGGCCCTGGCGGATGCCGGCGTCGCTCCGGCGGAGGTCGATTGCGTGGTCGTCTCCTCCTCCTCCGGCTTCGCGGTGCCGAGCCTGGAAGCGCAGCTCGCCGAGGCCATGGGCTTCCGGCCCGACATCGAGCGGCTGCCGCTGTTCGGGCTCGGCTGTGCCGGCGGCGTCGCGGGGCTGGCGACCGCCGCGCGGCTGGCGGCGCCCCCCGGCCGCACCGTGCTGTTCGTGACCATGGAGCTGTGCAGCCTTGCCTTCCGGCAGGATGACGGCAGCCGCGCCAATCTGGTGGCGACCGCCCTGTTCGGCGACGGTGCCGCCGCCTGCGTGCTGCGCGGCGGTGCGGAAGAGCGCGCCTTCGCTGTCATCGACGGTGCCGGCCAGCATCTGTTCCCGCGGTCGCGGGACATCATGGGCTGGCGCATCGACGATGGCGGTTTCGGCATCGTACTGTCGGCAGCGTTGCCGCAATTCCTGCAAGCCCATCTCCGCCCCGCCCTTGCCCGGCTGCTCGCCCAGTGCGGTGCGGAGGAGGAGCGGATCGGCCGCTTCATCTGCCATCCCGGCGGCACCCGCGTGCTGGCGGCCCTGGAAGAGGTGCTGCGGCTGGAGACCGGCAGCCTCGACCATGAACGGGCGGTGCTGGCCGATCACGGCAACATGTCCGCCCCCACGGTGCTGTTCGTGCTGGACCGGGCACGCCGGGCGGGGTTGCCGGACCGGGCGGCGCTTCTGGCGCTCGGCCCCGGCTTTGCCGCCAACCTGATCACGATGCGGCGGGGTCCGCAATGACGGCGCAGACCATGACAGCTCCGATCATCGTCATGCTGCTGGTGACGGCGCAGCGCCTCAGCGAACTGGTCATCGACCGGCGCAACCGCGCGGCGCTGCTGGCCGAAGGTGCGCAGGAGCATGGGCGCGGCCATTACCCGTGGATGGTGCTGCTGCATGTCGGGTGGCTGACCGGCCTCTGGGATGCCGCACTGGGAGGCCCGCTGCGGACTCCGGGACCGACGGGCATCTTAGCCGTCGAGCCGGCTTGGCTGGCGGTCCTCCTCGCCATGCAGACGATCCGCCTCTGGGTGCAGGCGACGCTGGGGCGGCGCTGGACCACCCGGATCGTCGTGCTCGACGGAGTGCCGCCGGTCCGCACCGGCCCCTACCGTTTCACCAACCATCCCAACTATCTGGCGGTCGCGGTGGAGATCGCCGCTCTTCCGCTCGCCTTCGGCATGGCCGGCTACGCCCTTCTCTTCTCCCTCCTCAACGCGGCGATGCTCGCCGTGCGAATCCGGGCGGAGGACCGGGCGCTCGGTCGGAGACAGGAGGCCGCTCTCCGCGCCGGCTAAGACAATTTGTGGGCACAGGGTTTGATTTGACGCAATGCCGCAACGCGGCGAAGGGGTCTATCCTTGGGTCTGGTGGTCGATCTGGTTGACGCGTTGCCCTCCACCCCGACGGCGCCGCTTCCCGGCGCCCCTTCCCCCGCCCAACGGGGGAAGGCCGGGTGGGGCTTCTTTCCGCAACGTCGCCGTCGCCCGCTCCATCTTGCACGGTTCCCATCCTGCCCAACCGGCCGGAGTGACCATGTCCGTTCAGTCTTCCGCCGAAACACCATCCGCCGACCGTTCGTCCACCCCGGATCCACAGCGGGAACCGGGACAGGTGGTCGCCGTCCGTGGTTCCGTCATCGACCTGCGCTTTCCCGAAGCGGCCCTGCCGCCGCTGTTCGAGGCGGTGGAGATCCTGTGGGACGGTCCGGAGCGGCTGGTGGCGGAAATCCAAAGCCATCTGGACGCCCGGACCGCCCGCGCCATTGCCCTCCAGGGCACCTCCGGCCTGCGGCGCGGCACGCCGGCACGCCCCACCGGCGGCCCGCTGACCGCCCCGGTGGGCAAGGCGGTGCTCGGCCGTCTGCTCGATGTGATGGGGCTTGCGCGCGACGACGGGCCGGAATTGCCGCCCGGCACGCCGCGCTCGCCAATCCACCGTCCGCCGCCGCCGCTGGCCCGCCGCAGTCCGCGCCGCGACCTGATGGAGACCGGTATCAAGGTGATCGACCTGCTGGCCCCGATGGCCCGCGGCGGCAAGGCGGCGATGTTCGGCGGCGCCGGGGTCGGCAAGACCGTGCTGGTGATGGAGCTGATCCGCAAGATGGTGGAGCGCCACACCGGCATCTCCGTCTTCGCCGGCATCGGCGAACGGTCCCGCGAGGGGCAGGAGCTTTGGGAGGAGATGAAGCGGTCCGGCGTGCTGGGCCGCACCGCGCTCGTCTTCGGCCAGATGAACGAACCGCCGGGCGCGCGCTGGCGCGTCGGCCTGACCGCCCTGACCATCGCCGAGCATTTCCGCGACGAGGAAATGCTGGACGTGCTGTTGCTGATGGACAATGTCTTCCGCTTCGTCCAAGCCGGGGCGGAGGTGTCGGGCCTGCTGGGCCGCCTGCCGTCCCGCGTCGGCTACCAGCCCACGCTGGCCAGCGAGATCGCCGAGCTGGAGGAGCGCGTCGCCTCCACCCCCGGCGCCGTGGTGACGGCGATCCAGGCGGTCTATGTCCCGGCCGACGATTTCAGCGATCCGGCGGTGGCGGAGCTGTTCAGCCATCTCGACAGCTCCGTCGTGCTGTCGCGCGCCATGGCGGCGGAAGGGCTCTATCCGGCGGTCGACCCGCTCGGCTCCACCTCCAGCCTGCTCGACCCGCTGGTGGTGGGCGAGGCGCATTACCGGCTGGCGGAGGAGGTGCGCAAGACCATCGCCCACTACCGCGAATTGCAGGACGTCATCGCCCTGCTGGGAATGGAGGAGCTGAGCGCCGCCGACCGTCTGGCCGTGCGCCGCGCCCGCCGTTTGCAGCGCTTCCTGACCCAGCCCTTCCTGGTGACGGAGGCCTTCACCGGCCATGGCGGCGTCAGCGTGCCGCTGGAGGAAACGCTGAAGGGATGCCGCGCCATCCTCGACGGCCAGTGCGACGACTGGGCCGAGAGCGCCTTCTTCATGACCGGCACCCTGGACCAGATCCGCGAGCGCGACCGCGCCGGGAGGGGGGCATGAACGACCTTTCCCTCATCGTCACAACCCCGACCGCCGTCGCCGCAAAACTCACCGGCATCCGCCACCTGCGGGCGGAGGACGCCAGCGGCGCTTTCGGCATCTGGCCCGGCCATGCCGATCTGCTGACCGCCCTCGCCATCTCCGTCATCAGCTGGCGCACCGCCGACGGCCGGGAAGGCCATTGCGCCGTGCGCGGTGGAGTGCTGACCATCCGCGGCGGCGCGCAGGTCGCGGTGGCAACGCGCGAGGCGGTGCCGGGCGACGACCTGCGTGCGCTGGAACGCGACGTGCTCGCCCGCTTCCGCCGCACTGTGGAGGAGGAGGGGGAAGCCCGCTCCGGCGCCCGTCGCATGCATCTGGCGGCGGTCCGCCACATCCTGGCCTATCTGCGGCCGGACCGGCGCCCCACGGGTCCATTCGCACCCACCGCGGACGGCGGGGAGGACAGACCATGACCGACGACAAGGATCCGCTTCCCGGCAGCGTCCGCCGCCACCGTGAACGGCGAGAGCACTGGCAGCGCGAGGGCGAACGGCCGATGGGCCGCAACCTCGCCCTGATCGGGGCGCTCGGCTGGCTGGTGATCGTCCCGACCCTGGCCGGGCTGTTCGCCGGACGCTGGCTCGACGAGCGGGCGGGCGGCGGGATCTTCTGGACGGCGGCGCTGCTGGTCGCGGGCGTTGCGCTCGGCGGCTGGCTCGCCTGGAACCGCATCGAACAGGAACGCTGACATGACGCCCCCCTTCCTTCTCCCCATCCTTGCCGGGGCCCTGGCCGGCCTGACGCTCGGCACCCTGTTCTTCCGCGGGCTGGCGGCGACGGCGCGGCTCTATGTGGTAGGCGGGGTGCGGCGGGCGATGCCGCTCTATCTGCTGCGGCTGGCCGGGGCCACCGCCGGCTTCACCATCGCCGCGGTCTGGGGCGGGGCGGAAGCGCTGTTGGCGATGCTGGCCGGCTTCCAGCTGGCGCGCAGCGTCGTGGTCCGGCGCGAGCGGCGGATGCAGGAGGGGCCGCAGGAGAGGACGCCATGACCGAGTCCCCGCTGACGACGCCGGTCGTCTTCCTGCTGGGCCCGGTCCCGGTGACGCCGCCGGTCGTCGTCACCTGGGGACTGATGGCGGCGATGGCGCTGGGTTCCGCCCTCGCGACCCGGCGGCTGCGGGTGGAGCGGCCCGGCCCGGTGCAGACCGTGCTGGAGCTGGTGGTGGAGACCCTGCGCCGGCAGATCGCCGAGACGATGCAGACCGACGCCACCCCCTTCCTGCCGCTGCTGGGCACGCTGTTCCTCTATCTGGCGGTCGCCAACCTGTCGGGACTGGTACCGGGGCTGAAGGCACCGACCGCCTTCCTGGAGACGGCGGCGGCGCTGGCGCTGATCGTGCTGCTGGCGTCGCAGGCGCTTGGCATCCGCCGGCGCGGCCTGTGGAACTATCTGAAGGGCTTCGCCCACCCCACCCCGATTCTGCTGCCGCTGAACCTGCTGTCGGAGCTGACGCGCGCCTTCTCGCTGTCGATCCGGCTGTTCGGCAACGTGATGAGCGGGGAGTTCGTCATCGCCATCGTGCTGTCGCTGGCCGGGCTGTTCGTGCCGGTGCCGCTGATGGCGCTGGAGCTGCTGCTGGGCCTCGTCCAGGCGTACATCTTCACCATTCTCGCCGCGGTCTTCATCGGCGGCGCTGTCGGAACCATCGAGAAGGGGTAGCAACCATGGACGTCCATGCCATCAGCATCCTGGGTGCGGCACTGGCGGTGTCGGTCGGGGCCATCGGCCCGGCGCTGGCCGAGGGCCGCGCCGTCGCCGCCGCGATGGAGGCCATCGCCCGCCAGCCGGAGGCCGCCAACACCCTGTCGCGCACCCTGTTCGTCGGTCTGGCGATGATCGAGACGATGGCGATCTACTGCCTCGTCGTCGCGCTTCTTCTGCTGTTCGCCAATCCGTTCGCCTGAGTGCTGCAACCCTTGAGGTCCGTCATGCACATCGACGGTTGGACCCTTCTGCTCCAGGCGGTCAATTTCCTGATCCTGGTCTGGCTGCTGCGCCGCTTCCTCTACCGGCCGGTCCTGGCGGTAATCGCCGAGCGGCAGGCCGCCACCGAGCGCGTCCGCAGCGAGGCCGAGGCCGCGCGTCAGGCCGCCGAAGCCGCGCGCCAAAGCCTGGAGGACCAGCGCACCGCCCTGCCCGCCGAACGCGACCGCCTGATCGCCGCCGCCCGCGCCGCAGCGGAGGCCGAACGCGCCGCCCTGCTGGAAAAGGCGAGGGTCGAGGGCGACCATGCGCTGGAGGAGGCGCGCAGCCGGCTGGCCGAGGAGCGGGCGCAGGCGCTGGAGGCTTTGCAGCGCCATGCCGCCGATCTCGGCATCCGTCTGGCGACCCGGCTTCTGCGCGACGCTCCCGCCGCTGTCTTGACCGTCCCGCTGCTGGACGAGGCCTGCGCGGCGGTGGAGGCGCTGAGCGCGCCCCAGCGCCATGCCCTGGCCGATGGGATCGACCCGGTGCCGGTGCGGCTTGCCATCGCCGCTGCGCTGCCGGAGGCCGACACCACCCGAACGCGCGAGCGGCTGACAGCGGCGCTCAGCCGGCCGGTGGCCCTGGAGTTGGTCGAGGACCCGTCGCTGATCGCCGGGGTGGAGCTGCATTTTGCCCACAGCGTCGTCCGCCGCAGCTGGAAGCAGGCGCTGGCCGAGGCGAAGGAGGAGATGACGCGTCATGACGCCCCAAGACACAGTGCCGACGCCGTTGCTTGAGGAGGCGCTCGACGCCTGGATGCCGGGCACGCTGCGCCGGCTCGATGGGCTGGAGACGGCTGCGCGGCTGGAATCGGTCGGGCGCGTGGAGTCGGTGGGCGACGGCATCGCCCATGTCTCCGGCCTGCCCGACGTCCGGGTTGACGAACTGCTGCTGTTCCCCGGCGGCGTCGCCGGGCTCGCCATGGATCTGGACGGGCAGATCGGCTGCGTCCTGCTGGGCGATGCGGCGGTGGTCATGGCCGGCGGCACCGTCCACGGCACCGGGACGGTGCTGCGCGTGCCGGTCGGCGACGGGCTGATGGGCCGGGTGGTCGATCCGCTCGGCAACCCGCTCGACGACGGCCCACCGGTGGAGGCCGAGCGCTGGGAGCCGGTGGAGCGCCCCGCCCCAACCATCGCGGAGCGGGCGGCGGTGTCCGAACCGCTGCTGACCGGCACCGCCGTGATCGACGCCATGTTCCCGCTCGGCCGCGGCCAGCGCGAGCTGCTGATCGGCGACCGCGCCACCGGCAAGACCGCCATCGCGGTGGACGCCATCCTCAACCAGACGGATGGTGACGTGTTCTGTGTCTATGTCGCCGTCGGCCAGAAGGCATCGGGCGTCCGTGCGGCCATCGAGGCGGTGCGCCAGGGCGGGGCGGCTGCGCGCACCCTCTTCGTCATCGCCGCCGCCGATTCCGCTCCCGGCCTGCAATGGCTGGCGCCTTATGCCGGCTTCACCATGGCCGAGCATTTCCGGGACAGCGGCCGCCACGCTCTGGTCATCGTCGACGATCTGTCCAAGCATGCGGCGGTCCACCGCCAACTGTCGCTTCTGCTGCGCCGCCCGCCGGGGCGGGAGGCCTATCCGGGCGACGTGTTCTACCTGCACAGCCGCCTGCTGGAGCGTGCCGCCAAACTCAGCCCGGCCAGGGGCGGCGGATCGCTGACCGCGCTGCCCATCGCCGAGACCCAGGGTGGCAACCTGTCGGCCTACATCCCGACCAACCTGATCTCGATCACCGACGGCCAGGTCTGCCTGGACGCCAAGCTGTTCTACGAAGGGCAGAAGCCGGCGGTCGACATCGGCCGCAGCGTGTCGCGCGTCGGCGGCAAGGCGCAGCCGCCGGTGCTGCGCACTCTGGCCGAACCGCTGCGGCTCGACTACGCCCAGTTCCTTGAACTGGAGGTCTTCACCCGCTTCGGCGGGCTGGTGGACGAACGGACCCGCAAGGCGGTGGCGCACGGCCAGCGCATGCGCGCCCTGCTGGCCCAGCGCCACCTGTCGCCGCGGCCGCTGGCGGTCCAGGCGGCGCAGCTGCTGGCGCTCGCCGACGGCACGCTGGACGGGCTGCCGCTGGAGGCGATCCAGCGCTTCCAGACAGCGCTGGCCGGGCTGGTCGCCGCCCGCCCGCCGAAGATCGGCGAGGCGCTGGACGACGCCACCAGAACCGCGCTGCGCGACCTGATCGCCCAGGCCACCGCCGGGCTTGGCGGGGGGACGCCATGAGCGAGCGGCTGGCCGATGTCGAGGCCCGGCGGGCCAGCGTGCAGGAGCTGGAGGCGGTGACCGACGTCATGCGCTCCCTTGCCGCCATGCGGTTGCAGCAGGCGCTGGGCACGCTGGCGGGAACCCGCGCCTATGCCGAGGTCATCGCCGGGGCGCTGGCCCAGGCGGCGGCCCTGCTGGACGACGCGCCGGTCCAGTGGCCGGCGGACGGGCAGCACGGTCATTCGGCGCTGCTGCTGTTCGCGCCAGAGCATGGCTTCGTCGGCGCTTTCGCCGAACGGCTGGTCGAGGCCGCGTTGGCCGCCCCGGCCGGCTGCGCGCTGTGGGTGGTGGGGCTGCGCGGCGCCGCCCTGCTGGAGGAGCGCGGACGACCGCCGGAGTGGAGCACGGCGATGGCGACCAACACCGATGGCGTCACCGCCACCGCCCGGCACATCGCCGAAGCGCTCTACCGCGCCGCCGCAGAGGGGCGGCTGGGCCGGGTGGAACTGCTCTACGGCCGGACCGAGGGCGGCGCGCCGCCGGAACCGGTGCGCCGGCCGTTGCTGCCGCTCGGGCTACCGCGGGACGGCGCCCGGCCGGTGCCGCCGCTGATCAACATGCCGCCGCGCGAGCTGATCGCCCGGCTGGTGGACGAGTATGTCTTCGCCCTGCTGGCCGATGCCGCGATGGAGAGCTTCGCCGCCGAGAATGCCGCGCGCCTCTCCACCATGATGACGGCCCGCCACAACATCGAAACCACGCTGGACGGGCTGACCGCCACGGCGCGCCACCTGCGCCAGGAGCAGGTCACGAACGAGCTGATCGAGCTGGTGTCAGGGGCGGAGGCGATGGGGTGAGAGGAAATCCTCTCCCGCCCCGGGAGAGGGAGGGACCCGCCGAAGGCGGGAGGGTGAGGGGCGATCCGGGCATGGACTCATATCCTTGGATCACCCCTCACCCTTCCCAAGCTTCGCTTGGGCCCCTTCCCTCTCCCGGGGCGGGAGAGGGAGTGTCAGCGCCACCAGCAGTTCCGCCGCGACGAGGGCCGCGATCACCTCCGGCCGCTTGTCGCCGGTCAGCGCGGCGCCGATGGGACAGGTCAGGCCCGCCAGCGCGTCCACCTCCCGCCCGCGCGCCCGAAACCAGCGCTCGAACTTCGCCCGCTTCGTCGCCGAGCCGATCATGCCGACATAGGCCGCATCGCCGCGCCGCAGGGCCGCCTCGGCAATGTCGAAGTCCAGCGCGTGGCTGTGGGTCAGCACCAGATAGCCGGCCCCGGCGGGAGCCGCCGCCAGCGGGTCGAGCGGGCTGTCGGTCAGGATACGCTCCACCCCCGCAGGGATCGTCTCGGGGAACTCCTGCGCCCGGCCGTCGATCCACAGCAGGCGCAGCGGCAAGGGCGCGAAGGCCGTCGCCATCGCGCGTCCGACATGGCCGGCGCCGAACAGCAGCAGGGTCGGTCGCGCCGCCCGCGCCCGGCGTTCGAGTTCCTCCAGGGCGGCGACGGTGCCGGCGTCGGCGCGCTCCAGCCGCAGCACCACATGCCCGCCGCAGCACTGCCCGGTCGCCGGCCCCAGCGGAAGGTCGAGCGTCTCGGCGGCGCTGCCATCCTCCAGCATCCGCCGCGCGGCGGCGATGGCGGTCCATTCCAGCCGGCCGCCGCCGACGGTGCCGGCGCAGGCCTCCCGCCCGACCAGCATGCCGGCCCCTTCCTCCCGCGGGGTGGAGCCGCGCGCCTCGGCGACGGTCACCAGCACGGCAGGTTCATCGAGGGAGAGCCAGCGCGAGAGGGTGGCGGAGAGTGGCATCATGGATGGGGTGTCATGATCGGGAAGACGCAGCCCGCTCCCGCAGGGCGGCGATGCAGGCCAGCACGCGTTCCGGCGTGGCCGGCGCATCCAGCCGCGGGCAGAGGCGGTGCCCGGCGAGGCTCGCCACCGCGTCGGACAGGGCGTGGAGTACCGACATGCCCAGCATGAAGGGCGGCTCGCCCACCGCCTTGGAGCGGAAGATGGTGTCCTCGCGGTTCGGCGCATTCTCCAGCAGCGCGACGTTGAAGATGCGCGGGCGGTCGGAACAGGCCGGGATCTTGTAGGTGCTGGGGGCGTGGGTGCGCAGGCGGCCCTGCCCATCCCACCACAGCTCCTCCATGGTCAGCCAGCCCATGCCCTGGACGAAGCCGCCCTCGATCTGGCCCCTGTCGATCGCCGGATTCAGCGACCGGCCGCAATCGTGCAGGATGTCCACCCTATCGACGACATATTCGCCGGTCAGCGTGTCCACCGTCACCTCGGCGCAGGCGGCGCCATAGGCGAAATAGTAGAAGGGCGTGCCGCGCCCGGCCGCGCGGTCCCAATGGATCTTCGGCGTCTTGTAGAAGCCGGTGGCCGACAGCTGCACCCGCGCCATGTAGGCAGCACGCACCAGTTCGGCAAAGCTCATGTCGCAGTCACCGACCAGCACCCGGTTGCGCTCGAACCGCACGGCGTCGGGCGCCACGCCCCAATTCTCCGCCGCGAAGGCGACCAGCCGCTCCCGAATGGTCCGGGCCGCCGCCTGCGCCGCCTTACCGTTGAGGTCGGAGCCGGAGGATGCCGCGGTGGCGGAGGTGTTGGGCACCTTGCCGGTGTTGGTGGCGGTCGGGCGGATGGTGGCGATGTCGACCTGGAACTCCTCCGCCACCACCTGGGCGACCTTGGTGTAGAGCCCCTGCCCCATCTCGATCCCGCCATGGTTCAGCTGGATGCTGCCGTCGGTGTAGACATGGACCAGGGCGCCGGCCTGATTGTAATGGCTGGCGGTGAAGGAGATGCCGAACTTCACCGGCGTCAGCGCCAGCCCCTTGCGCAGGATGCGGCTGCCGGCGTTGAAGGCGCGGATCTCCTCCCGCCGCGTCCAATAGCCAGACGTCTCCTCAAGCTGCGCCACCAGTTCGGGCAGGATGTTGTCGGTGACGGTCTGGTGATAGGGCGTCAGGCTGCGGCCGTCCGTCTCGGGATCGCTGCCGTAGAAGTTCCGCTTGCGGATCTCCAGCGGGTCCTTGCCCAGCGCATGGGCGATCTCGTCGATCACCCGTTCCGCCGCAACCATGCCCTGCGGGCCGCCGAAGCCGCGGAAGGCGGTGTTGGACACGGTGTTGGTCTTCAGCGGCAAGGAGGCCAGCCGCGCCGCCGGATAGAAATAGCCGTTGTCGGCATGGAACAGAGCGCGGTCGGTCACCGGGCCGGACAGGTCGGCGGCATAGCCGGCGCGGGCGGCGAACAGCATGTCGACGCCCTCGATCAACCCGCTGTCGTCGAAGCCGACCCGATAGTCGATCTCGAAATCATGACGCTTGCCGGTGATCTGGAAATCGTCGTCGCGGTCGGGGCGCAGCTTGGCGGCGCGGCCGGTCCGTCCGGCGACCAGGGCGGTGCAGGCGGCGAACAGGTTCGACTGCGTCTCCTTGCCACCGAAGCCGCCGCCCATGCGGCGCACCTCGACCGTCACCGCGGCGCTGGGCAGGTCCAGCACATGGGCGACGATGTGCTGGACCTCGGTCGGGTGCTGGGTGGAGATATGGATCAGCACCTCGCCATCCTCGCCCGGCACTGCCATGGCGATCTGGCTTTCCAGGTAGAAATGCTCCTGCCCGCCGATGGCGAGCCGGCCCTCCACGCGGTGTGGCGCCGCGGCCAGCGTCGCGTCGGCATCGCCGACCCGCAGCGTCATCGGCGGGGTGACCAGCGTCCGCTCGCCGTCGCGGGCGGCGGCGATGGTCAGGATGGCCGGCAGATCCTCATACTCGATCACCGCCAGCTTGGCGGCGCGGCGGGCTTGGTCGCGGGTTTCGGCGGCGACAGCGAAGATCGGCTGGCCGACATGCTCGACCAGGGATGACGCGAACAGCGGCTCGTCATGCTTGCCCATGCAGCCGATGTCGTTCACCCCCGGCACGTCGTCGGCGGTGAAGACCGCCACCACGCCGGGGGCCTGCCTGACCGGCGACAGGTCGATGGCGCGGATGCGCGCATGGGCCCGGCTGCTGAGGCCGAGATAGAGATGGAGCAGGCCGGCCGGCTCGGCGATGTCGTCGACATAGACCGCCTCGCCGCTGACATGCTTGTGGGCGCTCTCGTGCCGGCGGGAGTCGTGGACGGCGCCCTGGATGCGGTCCGGGGTGGCGGCGGGGGCGATGGGGGTCGTGATGTCAGGCGCCATGGAATCAGGCATGTGCAAGCCTCCGGTCGCCGACCAGACGGGTCTCCGCCGCCGGGTCGCTGGTCTCGACATACAGCTTCATCAGCAAATTCGCGGCCACGGCGGAGCGGTAGGACGCGCTGGCCCGCCAGTCGGACAGCGGCGCGTAGTCCCCCGCCAGCGCCTCCATCCCCAGCCGAACGCTGTCCTCGGTCCAATGGCGGCCCAGCAGCACCGCCTCGGCCCCGGCGGCGCGCTTCGGCGTGCCGGCCATGCCTCCGAAGGCGATGCGGATATCGGCCACCCGGCCCTCGCCGTCCAGCGTCAGGCGGAAGGCGCCACAGACGGCGGAGATGTCCTGGTCGAAGCGCTTGGCGATCTTATAGGCACGGAACCGCTCCCCCGCCGCCGGTTTGGGCAGGATCACCGCCTCGACGAATTCGCCCTCGCGGCGGTCCTGTTTGCCGTATTCGAGGAAGAAGTCCTCCAGCGGCAGCTCGCGCATCTCCTCGCCGCGCCGCAGCCGCAGGGTGGCGCCGCAGGCGATCAGGGCCGGCGGGCTGTCGCCGATGGGGGAGCCGTTGGCGATGTTGCCGCCGATGGTGCCCATGTTGCGCACCTGCTCCGCCCCGATGCGGCGGATCAGCTCGCCGAAATCGGGATAGAGCGCGGCGATCCGCTCCGCCGCGTCGCTGTAGGTGATGCCGGCACCGATCACCAGCGCGTCGCCGCGATCCTCGATCCGCCGCAGGGCGCGGACCCGGCCGGTGTAGACCACCGTCGCCAGCACGCGCTGGAACTTGGTCACCCACAGCCCGACATCGGTTGCCCCGGCCACGATGGTGGCGCCGGGGTTGTCGAGCAGGAGCCGCGCCAACTGCGGCACGGTGGCGGGGGCCAGGAAGCGGCGCCCGCCGGCACCGACGCTGAGGATCTCCTCGTCGCGCAGGGCCTTCAGCTGTTCCGCCATGGCGGCGCGGTCGGCGAAGCGGTCCGTGACGCGGTCGCCGATCTCGTACATGGCGTGGGCGGCGCGGACGATGGGCTCGTAGCCGGTGCAGCGGCAGAGGTTGCCGGCCAGCGCGTCGTCGATCCGCTGGCTGTCGGGCCGTTCCTCGTTCAGGTACAGCGCCAGCAGCGACATGACGAAGCCCGGCGTGCAGAAGCCGCATTGCGAGCCGTGGCAATCGACCATCGCCTGCTGCACCGGGTGCAGCGCGCCGTCCGGTCCCTTGAGATGCTCCACCGTCAGCAGCCGGCAGCCGTCCAGCGTGGCGAGGAAGCGGATGCAGGCGTTCACCGCCTCGTAACGCAGGGTGTCGCCGTCCAGCCGCCCGACCACCACGGTGCAGGCGCCGCAATCGCCCTCGGCACAGCCTTCCTTGGTGCCGACCCGCCGTTCCGACAGCCGCAGCCAGTCGAGCACCGTCAGGGTGGGATCGACCGCGTCGATCTCCCGAAGCTCGTCCCCGAGATAGAAGCGGAGGCGCTGGCGCATGGCTGCTCCCGTTGAACTGGTGACGATGTGACGCAGTATTTCACTGACGTTAACTCTGTCACCAGATCGGCAGCGCGGGAAAGAGTTTCAAACGATTTGCAAAAGAGCGGCGTTGCGCGGGGCCTCCTTGGGGGGACGATGCGAAGCGTAGCCGGCGGGGGTGGAACAGCGTGGAACGGTTTCCGGCGGGTGTTCCATCCGCCGCCTACCGGTGGCGCGGCAGAGCGGTTGGGCAAGGCGACAGCTTATAAGCCCTCTCCCCCCTGGGGAGAGGGTTGGGTGAGGGGGGCAGCGCGGACGGAACGACCGCGCCAGGGGATTGCCAAGGGGCAGCATGCCCCTTGGCGGCGCGCGGATCGCGCGCATCGGAAAGGTCGTCCTCGAGTTCGGGGACGGGCTGACGAACCGGTTGCGTGGTTTGTCGTTTTGAGGCTGGGGCGGCGAGCCCGTCGAGGATGCCGAGCCG
>NZ_JBCEBL010000031.1:0-89060 GCF_049472615.1 Azospirillum sp. 11R-A
CAGGACCGCCTAGGCGATCTCCTGAAACGTCGATACTGATACAGTTTCTCTGCTCAAAAGATGCACAGACGATCCTCGATTGTGCCGATCCCCAACTGAGAACCAACACCCCAAGGCCGCAACGGCTACCAACTGCCGCCGCCTGCGCATCCCTTCTCGACTTCACGATCTACAATGTCCAAGATCCATTCCGATCACGACAGATCATCGTCCGGTGAACCGGCTTGATGCATCGTCATTTTAAGATCGGAAGAGCGCAAACCGGTCGGTTCGCGCTGGCAGGCAACTTTTCTATCTCTTTCAGCCGAACGGGTCAAGCCCTTTTTTCGGCATCTCCACCGAAGCGTCGGCGAAGCAATGAGAAGAAACGCAGCTGCCCCAATCCATCGGGGCCTCGGCCCTTGGCGTCTTCGCTTTCGTGAAGGGCACCGTCGGTCGAGGGCCGGGTATATACGCAGCCCTTTGCGGCTCGTCCAGGATAAAATGCACCGTCATAGCGATTTTGCCTTACCCCGCCTGTCGCAACGTAACGCTTTGCGTTCGGCGGGGAAATGGCGGCCTTACGGTGCCATCGCGCTTGCGGAAGGGGCAAGTGGGGGACGATACAGGGGCGCCCCTGCTCCAATCTTCCTATCCGGCCATGCACGACCCTGCCCTTCTGTTCGACGTCCTGTTCCTGCTGCTGGCCGCGATTCTGGTGGTGCCGCTGTTCCAGGTTCTGCGCATTCCCGCGGTTCTCGGATATCTGGTGGCGGGCGCGATGCTCGGCCCGCACACGCCGGGTCCAGTGGTCGATCTGGCGGTGCCGCAGGTGCTGTCGGAATTCGGTGTCGTCTTCCTGCTGTTCGCCATCGGGCTGGAACTGCCGGTCTCGCGCCTGCGCGCCATGAGGCATTACATCTTCGGCCTGGGGCTGATGCAGGTCGGGCTGACCAGCGCCGCCATCGGCGGTGCCGCCTGGTGGCTCGGCCTGGCGCCCGAGGCGGCACTGATCGTCGGCGGCATGCTGGCCTTCTCCTCGACCGCAACGGTGTTGAAGCTGCTGGTGGAGCGTGGCGAGACGGTCGCCCGCTTCGGCCGTATTTCCGTCGCCGTGCTGATCTTCCAGGATTTGGCGGTGGTGCCGCTGCTGACCCTGCTGCCGCTGCTGGCCGATCCCGATGCCAGCATTCCGCTGGCCCTGGCGCTCGCCGCGGCGAAGGCGGTTGCCGCGATCCTCGGCATCATGCTGCTGGGCCGCTTCGTGGTGCGCCCGGCCTATCGCTTCATCGCCTCGGCCGGCAATCCGGAGCTGTTCACCGCCACCAACCTGTTTGTGGTGCTGGCGGTCGGCTGGCTGACGGCGGAAGCCGGCATGTCGATGGCGCTGGGCGCCTTCCTGGCCGGGATGCTGCTGGCCGATACCGCCTATCGCCATCAGGTCGAGGCGGACATCGAGCCGTTCCGCGGCCTGCTGCTCGGCCTGTTCTTCATGACGGTCGGCATGTCGCTCGACCTGCCGGCGATGGCGGTGGAGGCGCAGACCATCGCGGCGCTGACCGTCGCCCTGCTGGTCGGCAAGAGCCTGCTGCTGTTCCTCCTCTGCCGGCTGTCGGGGCTGGGACTGGCGACCTCGCTCCGGATCGGGCTGCTGCTGTCGCAGGGTGGCGAGTTCGCCTTTGTCCTGATCGGCAAGGCAGTCGGCCTGTCTGTGCTGGACGGCCACACCGGACTGTTGCTGTCGTCTTCGGTGGCGCTCAGCATGGCGGTGACTCCGGCGATCGGGGCGGTCGCCCAGCGCATTGCCCAGTTGATCGAGGCCAGGCTGGGCGCCGAGGCATTCGGCATCGAAACCAGCGATCTGAAAAGCCATGTGCTGATCTGCGGCTATGGCCGTGTCGGCAAGGCGGTCGCCAAGCTGCTGACCGAGCACAACATCGCCTATGTCGCGTTGGATCTGGAGCCGCAGCGCATCGCCGCCGCACGGCATGACGGGCTGCCGGTCTATTACGGCGACGCCAGCCAAGGCACTGTGCTGCGCGCCGCCGGGATCGAACGGGCGCGGGCCGCCGTCATCACGCTGAACCGGCCGGACGCCGCCCACCGCGCCGTGGAGGCGATCCATGCCACGGCCCCCAATCTGCCGATCATCGCCCGCGCCCACGATCTGGGCCAGAGTGCTGCACTGGCGAGTGCGGGCGCCAGCGCCATCGTACCGGAAACCATGGAGGCCAGCCTGCAGTTGGCCGGCCTAGTCCTGCGCAGCGCCGGGGTCGAGGCCGCGGCGGTGGACCTCAGCCTGAAAGCCCACCGCGACGGCAATTACCGGACTTTCGCCGATCAGCAGTCGGCGGGCTGACAGACTCCAACCTTTTGGTTTTCCGTGTGATCGTTTCAAGCGTTTCCGCTTGAAACGATCACACTCTAGCGAGCGAACACCCGCGCCCGGTCGATGTGGATCGCGCAGCGGTCGCCGGCGGCGATGCCGAGCGTGGCGAGGCGTTCGCGGTCCATCTCCGCCTCCAGCGACAGGCCGGCGAGGTCGATGTCGATCCGGGCATCCGGCCCGACGACATGGATGCCGGAAATGCGTGCCGGACCGGCCGAGGCCGGGGTGACCCCAAGGTCGTGCGGGCGGACATAGGCGACCGCCGGCCCCTGCACGCCGCCCTGGGTCGGGATGGCCAGGGCGCCGCCGCCGACGTGGGCGATGCCGCCCTCCACCGTGCAGTCGAAACGGTTCACCTGGCCGAGGAACTCGTAGACGAAGGCGGAGGCCGGGTGATCGTAGACCTCCGCCGGCGTGCCGATCTGCTCGATCCGGCCCTGGTTCATCACGACGACCCGGTCGGCCAGTTCCAGCGCCTCCTCCTGGTCGTGGGTGACGAAGACGGAGGTGATGTGGATGTCGTCATGCAGCTTGCGCAGCCAGCGCCGCAGCTCCTTGCGGACCTTGGCGTCGAGGGCGCCGAAGGGTTCGTCGAGCAGCAGCACCTTCGGCTCGATGGCCAGAGCGCGAGCCAGCGCCACGCGCTGGCGCTGGCCGCCCGACAGCTGCGCCGGATAACGCCCGGCGAAGGGCGACAGCTGCACCAGTTCCAGCAGCTCGGTCACCCGCCGCTTGATTTCGGCCGAGCCGGGGCGCTCGCCGCGCGGCCGCACCTTGAGGCCGAAGGCGACGTTGTCGAACACCGTCATGTGGCGGAACAGGGCATAATGCTGGAAGACGAAGCCGACCTGCCGGTCGCGCGGCTTCAGCCCCAGCGCTTCCTCGCCATTCAGCAGCAGACCGCCACCATCGGGGCTTTCCAGCCCGGCCATGATGCGCAGCAGCGTGGTCTTGCCCGAGCCGGAGGGGCCGAGCAGGGCCAGAAGCTCCCCCGACTTCACCTCCAGATCGACGGAATCGAGGGCGGTGAAATCGTTGAAGCGCTTGGTGATGCCTGAAACCTGGATCGCCATTGGTCCCGTTTTCCTCTCCAGAGCCCGGCGATCAGTGCCGGGACGCCGCCAGCTCGTCCCCGAAGCGCCACTCCAGCGCGGTCTTCACGACCAGCGTGACCAGGGCCAGCATGGCCAGGAGCGAGGCGACCGCGAAGGCGGCGACGAAATTGTATTCGTTGTAGAGAATCTCGACATGCAGCGGCATCGTGTTGGTCTCGCCGCGGATATGGCCGGAGACGACCGACACGGCGCCGAACTCGCCCATCGCGCGGGCATTGCACAGCAGCACGCCGTAGAGCAGGCCCCATTTGATGTTGGGGATCGTCACCCGCCAGAAGGTCTGCCAGCCGGACGCGCCCAACACCAGTGCAGCTTCCTCCTCGTCGGAGCCCTGTTCCTGCATCAGCGGGATCAGTTCGCGCGCCACGAAGGGGAAGGTGACGAAGATGGTGGCGAGCACCAGTCCGGGCACGGCGAAGATGATCTGAACGCCCATGTCACGCAGGTAGGAGCCGAACAGCCCGTTCATGCCGAACAGCAGGACGTAGATCAGGCCGGAGATCACCGGCGACACCGAGAAAGGCAGGTCGATCAGCGTGATCAGCAGATTCTTGCCGCGGAAGTCGAACTTGGCGACGCACCAGGAGGCGGCGACGCCGAACAGCAGGTTGGCCGGCACCGAAATGGCGGCGACGATCAGCGTCAGCTCGATCGCGGCGACCGCGTCCGGTTCGGTCAGCGCCAGCCAATAGGCACCGAAGCCGCGGCGCAGCGCCTCGGCGAACACCGCCACCAGGGGAAGCAGCAGGAACAGCGCCAGGAACAGCAGGGCTCCGCCGATCAGGAGCGCCCGGACCCAGCCGGGTTCGGTCAGCGCGGATCGCCCCTGCGGCACCTGGATGGAGACCGGGGCGGTTATGCTGGTGCTTGCAGACGTCTCAGCGGGCATGGCGCGACCTCATCCACTGCTGAAGGAGGTTGAGGATCAGGAGCATGACGAAGGACACCCCCAGCATCGCCGTACCGACCGCGGCAGCGCCGGCATAGTCGTACTGCTCCAGCTTGATGACGATCAGCAGCGGCAGGATCTCCGTCAGGCCCGGCATGTTGCCGGCGATGAAGATGACCGAGCCGTATTCGCCGACCCCGCGGGCGAAAGACAGGGCGAAACCGGTGACCAGCGCCGGCAGGATGGCCGGCAGGATGACACTGCGGAAGGTCTGGAAACGCGAGGCGCCCAGCGAGGCCGCTGCCTCCTCCTCCTCCGCCGGCAGGTCCTGCAGGATTGGCTGCACCGTGCGGACGACGAACGGAAGGCCGATGAAGGTCAGCGCGATGGCGATGCCGAGTGGCGTGAAGGCGACCTTCATGCCGAACAGCTCGTTCAGCGGCTTGCCCAGCCAGCCGTTAGGGGCATAGAGCGCACTCAGCGCGATGCCGGCCACCGCCGTCGGCAGGGCGAAGGGCAGATCGACCAGCGCATCCACCAGCCGCTTGCCGGGGAAGTCGTAGCGGACCAGCACCCACGCAACGAGGAAACCGAAGATCGCGTTGGTCAGCGCCGCGGCGAAGGACAGCCCGAAGCTGACCTCGAAGGCGGCGAGAACGCGGGGTGTCGTCACCGCCGACCAGAACCCGCTCCAGCCAAGCCCGCTGGACCTGACGATCAGGGCGGCCAGCGGGACCAGCACGATGATGCCGAGATAGCTGAGCGTGAAGCCCAGCGTCAGCCCGAATCCGGGGAGAACGCTGGGCTTCCGGAAGAGAGGAACGGGGGCGCGGACCGTCACCGCACCCCCCTTTCCTGCCAGAGCGCCGTCGCTGTCGGCAGCGGCGACCATAGGTCAACGCCCCTTCTGGAAGATCTGGTCGAAGACACCACCGTCCGAGAAATGCTTCTCCTGTGCGGCACGCCAGCCCCCGAATTGGTCGATGGTGACCAGCTTAACATCGGCGAAGCGTCCCGCATACTGGCTCGCCAGTTCCGGGAGACGCGGACGGTAGAAGTTCTTGGCGGCGATCTCCTGTCCTTCGCGGGTATAGAGGAACTGGAGATAAGCCTCGGCCACCTTGCGGGTTCCCTTGCGGTCGACGACCTTGTCGACGACGGCAACCGGCGGCTCGGCCAGGATCGACAGGCTGGGGACAACGATTTCAAACTTGTCGGCGCCGAATTCCTGCAGAGACAGGTAGGCCTCGTTCTCCCAGGCCAGCAGCACGTCGCCGATCTCGCGCTGGGTGAAGGTCACGGTGGCGCCGCGGGCGCCGCTGTCGAGAACCGGGACGTTCTTCAGCAGCTGCGCCACGAATTCCTTGGCCTTGCCCTCGTCACCGCCGTTGGCCTGGAGGGCATAGGCCCAGGCGGCCAGATAGTTCCAGCGCGCGCCGCCCGACGTCTTCGGGTTCGGGGTGATGACCTGGACGCCCGGCTTCACCAGATCGTTCCAGTCCTTGATCCCCTTCGGATTGCCCTTCTTCACCAGGAACACGATGGTCGAGGTGTAGGGGGAGCTGTTGTTCGGCAGGCGGCTCTGCCAGTCCTTCGGCAGCAGCCCGGTATCGGCGATGGCGTCGATGTCGTAGCCCAGCGCCAGGGTCACGATGTCGGCATCCAGCCCGTCGATCACAGAACGCGCCTGCTTGCCGGAGCCGCCGTGCGACTGGCGCACGGTCAGGGCGCGGCCGGTTTCGGCTTCCCACTTCTTGGCAAACGCCTTGTTGAACTCAACATAGAATTCCCGGGTGGGATCGTAGGACACGTTCAGCAGCGAGTCCTTGGAATCGGCGGCGGCCACACCCAGCCAGGCCATGGTCAGACCGGCGGCGAGAAGAGTCAGGCGGCGAAGCGACATGACAGAAGGTCTCCTTCGGTGGCTCCTGAATTGCACGGGAATTTTTCGTGATACCCGCGGCAACTTTTCTATTTCTTGTGTAGAGTTTGCCGATGGCTGGTGCGCTTGGGAAGTGGTTTTTTCGCCGATTTCCGCGGGAAATCCGCAAGACGCAATCAACCCATTGGCGGTAAAGCAAAAAGCGCTTCCAGAAAATCCGTGCCGCCTCTTGTCGCCAAGCCCGCGCCGTCTGGGGGCAGATGGGGAAGGATGGCCGGAAGCGGCAACTTTACCGGCCTTGCCTTGTTGATTACCGACAGATCGACACTGTCAGGAGCAAACGCAATGGCTGGCCCTTCCCGGAATGTGGGCACCGAACTCCCCAAGGCCGGCACCTCGCGGGGCCTGGGGCGCCCCGCCATGTGGACCATTCTTGGCATCCTCGCGGCGCTCTCCCTGCTGCTGCTGTTCTTCCCGACGTGGTAATGGCAGCCGGCGGCCACGTGCCTTCCCGATCCGGGGCGGCATGTGGCGACCGACATGGCGACCGTGTCGCGGAGCGAGTGCATTGACAGCTGCCGGCATCGCACCTATCGGTGGAAACGGATGCCGGCACAATCCCGCCCCGTCGAGGCGCCGCCGGTGGCCGCTGCGCCAGCCGGGATTTTTCCAACGATGCAAGCCTCCGATTCACATGCCACGGAACTGATCGACCTGATTGCCCGTCTTTGCGGTCCGGCCGGAACCGGCGAGGCGCTGAAGGCAATCTCCGACAGCTGCGAGTCCGCCAGGGCCGCGGGGCTGGGGCGGGATGCGGTGGCGATGGAAAGGCTGGACGGCGTGACCGCCGGCCTGGACCCTATCCTGCGCGAATCGGCGCTGGCCTATGTCTCCGGCGATCTGCACCGTTACCTGCATATCCTGGAGATGCTGGACACCGTGCTGGATCTGGCATCGCTGGACGGCATCAACCAGATCTACTGGTCGATGCAGCGCCAGCTGTTCCTGATGCGGATGGACTTGGGCGCGGTGCCCGATTTCGTCGTCGGACACCTCTTTCCCTTCTACGAACGGTTCCTGCGGCAGGTTGCGGTGCGGCTGGAGCTGGTTCCGGCCGGACGGCAGGCAGGCATGCCCGATGCGGGACGGGTGGTCATCGTGACCAACCAGTTCCTGTCCGCCGAACACCAGCCGTCGCGCGACCTGCTGCTGCTGGCGGTGCGGTTGCAGCGCTACCTGGGCCGGACGGTGCTGGTGCTGAACACCAACATGATGCCGGACCGCTATTACAGTGCCTTCGTCCCGCCCTTCGCCGCCGCGGTCGAAGACCGGCTGTCGGGAGAGCAGACGATCCGCTGCGGCGGCGAGCGGATCCGCATGCTGTCCTCCACCGTTCCCGGCCTCACCGCCGACAAGCTGTCCGGCTTCCTGTCGGCGGTGGAGGTGTTCGACCCCGATCTGGTGATCGGCTTCGGCGGTTCGGTGATCGTCGCCGACCTGTTGGGAAACGCGTATCCGGTCATGTGCGTCCCCACCACCAGCGGGCAGACCGTGTCGCTCGCCGACATCGTGCTGGATTTCGGCGGCCATGTGCGACCGCCGGGAAGCGGACGGCTGGCACAATCCTGGCGTCCGGCACGCTTCGGCCTGTCGCTGCGCCACACCGGGGAGACGGCGGCACGGGCGGAGTTCGCCTTGCAGGAGGGCGATTTCGTCTGCGTCATCGTCGGAAACCGCCTTGATGCGGAGACCGGCGGCGGGTTCCTCGATCTGCTGGGCCGGATCCTGGATGCAATCCCGCGGGCGCTGGTGCTGTTCGCCGGCGGGGTGGAAAGCCTGCCCGGACGGCTTGCCGCCGACCGCCACGCCGGACGTCTGCGCAGCCTGGGCCATGTCGACCGCGTGGAAGCGCTGATGTCGGTCTGCGACCTGTTCGTGAACCCGCGCCGTGCCGGTGGAGGGGCGGGAGCGGCCCAGGCGATGGCCGGCGGCGTGCCGGTGCTGTCCTTCGACGGCGGCGATGTCGCCAGCGTGGCCGGACCTTCCTTTCTGGTCGACGACAACGACGCCTTCGTCGCCCGTGCCGTCGCCCTGGCGGGCGATCCGGCGCTGCTGGCCGGGGCTCGGCAGGAAGCCCGTAGCCGCATCGAGGCAGTCGAGCGGGAGGGCGCCGACAACGGCCAGCTTTCCGCCTACATGGCCGAGGCGGTCAGCCTGTTCGACAAGCGGAGATAGCGGCATGCGCTTCCTGCTGTGCGGACAGGGCACGTCGGAAATCCTGTGGTCGATCCAGGCGGCTCTGGTCGATCTGGGGCATGAGTCGGTGCTGGCGCTGCCCGACATCTCACAGGATGTGATCGACCGCCGCATTGACGCCCTGTTCGTGCTGAATTTGTTCGAGATCCCCAGGCCGACCGTGGAGATGCTGCGCGACTACATCGCGCAGTTCGGCACTCCGCCGGCCATCGTGCATGTGTGCCTGAAGCACCCGCTGGAGGAGATCGGCGCCGCCAATGCCGAACAGATCCGCGATGCCGACCGCTGGATGGCCGAGAACGACGTTTCCATGTGGTGCATGTGCCAGGGATCGGCGGAGCAGGCCGTCCGACTGGGGCTGAGCCGGGTCTTCCACGAGCCGCTGGGCGTCCATCGCTGGATCTGCACCGCCCCCGCGGCGGACGGATCGGTCGATCTCTACAAGCGCTGGATGGCACCGGACACGCCCGGACTGCAACGTCACCCCTATGCCGCGATGAAGGGACAGTTCGATGCCGATGCGGAATCGTCGGTGCGGGACCGTGTCCTCTATCTGGGACAGGGCTGGCCCGAGCATCTGGAAGCCGGGCGTGAGCCGGTGGCTCCCTCGATCCAACGCGATGCGCAAGCAGTGGCGGCGGCGATGACGGAGCGGCCGGCACTGCACAGGGTGCAGGCCATGGACCGTTGCGGGCTGGCCGACCGCTCGGCTGAGCCGGCCTGGACGCTGGACTTCAACCGCGCCTTCACCATCGCCTTCGCGGTGGAAAACCGCCGCCGCTTCGCCACCGCGCTGCGCCGCGGTCTGGGCGAAGGCTTCTCGCTGTGGGGCAATGGGTGGGAACGGTTCGGCCTCAAGGCCGGCCCGGTCTCGCCGGCACCGCGCAACGCCTACCCCGACGCGGCGGCCTGCCTGGATTTCGGCAGCCTCGCCTTCGACACGGCGATTTTTCCCAGAACGCTGGAAATCGTCAAACGCAACGGGCTGCTGGTCAGCTGGCGCCATGCCGACACCGACCGGCTGTTCGGACCGACTGAGGACCGGTTGACCTTCGCGGGAGAAGACGACGCCGTCAGCCGTCTCGCAGCTCTGTCCGTCGACGCCGACCGCCGCGCGAAGCTGCGGTCGGCGCATCTGGAGCATTGCTTCGACACCCTGGCGCTCACCGCCATCCTGCCGCGGGTCATCGGCCACGCCCGTCGCTGAAAGGGGCTATTCCCGCTTTCGCCGCTGTGCCTTGCGGACGATCGTCTCGATGCAGTCGAGCACGCGGGACGCATTCGCCAGCCGGCTTTCGGCATCCGGCGCCTCCAGCGCTGCCGACAGGCGGTCGTCCTGGGCTCGCAGGACGCCTTTCGAGCGCTTCGCCAGCGTCGCCGCCCTGGCCGAGGCGCGCTCGCCCCGCAGGGTGACCGCCACGCCCGCCGGGCCGCAGCCGAGCGAGGCGATGCCCAATGCCCGGCAGCGGCAGCGCAGCCCGGCGATGGCCAGCAACCGCTCCATCGGGACCGGCAGCGGGCCGAAGCGGTCCTCCATCTCCTCGCGCAGGGCGTCCAGCTCGCCCGCCTCGCGGGTGCGGGCGATGCGGCGGTGCAGGCCGATGCGCAGCTCCTCTTCCGGGATGTAGGCCGACGGGATGCCGTGCGGCACGGCGACCGTCACCTCCGGATCCCAGCGCGCATCGGGCTGGCGGCGGAGCGCCCGCAGGGCGTCGGCCAGGATGCGCTGGTAGAGTTCGGTCCCAACCGCACGCAGATGGCCGCTCTGGTCCTCGCCCAGCAGGTCGCCGGCCCCGCGCTGGTCGAGGTCGAGCATGCTCAGCACGAAGCCGCCACCCAGGCTTTCGATCACCTCCAGCGAGCCGAGCCGCCGCGCCGCCCGCTCCTCCAGCGGGTGGTCGGGGTCGGTCAGCAGGTAGGCGTAGCCCTGCACCGCACCGCGCCCGACCCGGCCACGCAGCTGGTGCAGCTGGCCCAGCCCGAACAGGTCGGGGCGGAACAGCAGCAGCGTGTTGGCCCGCGGAATGTCGATGCCGGATTCGATGATCGGCGTCGCCAGCAGGATATCGCTCTCGCCATCGACGAAACCCATCACCGCATCGTCCAGCGCCGCCGCTCCCAGCCGGCCATGCGCCACGGCGATGCAGGCCGACGGGACGAGCCCGCGGATCCACTCTTCCAGTTCGCCGAGGTCGGCGATGCGCGGGGTGACGCAGAAGACCTGTCCGCCGCGTCCCAGCTCACGCAACAGGGCGGCACGGGCCGTGGTCGGGTCGCGGGGCGTGACGGCGGTCCGTACCGGCCGGCGGCGGGCCGGCGGCGTATCGATAATGCTGAGGCCGCGCAGACCCGCCAGGGCGCCCTGCAAGGTGCGCGGAATCGGGGTGGCGCTGAGCGCAAGGCTGTGGACGCCCTTGATGCGCCGCTTCAACGCCTGCTTCTGCGTCGCGCCGAAGCGCTGTTCCTCATCGACCACCATCAGGCCGAGACGCTGGAAGCGGACATCCTTGGACAAGAGGGCATGGGTGCCGATGACGATGTCGACCGACCCGTCGGCCAGCCCGGCGCGCACGCGGTCGCTCTCGGTCTTGGTCATGGCGCCGGTCAGCGGCTCCAGCCTGATGCCGAAGCCGGCGAAGCGGCGACGGAACACCTCCAGATGCTGGCGGGCGAGGACGGAGGTCGGCGCCATCACCGCGACCTGATGGCCGGCGAAGGCGACCGCGGCGGCGGCGCGCAACGCCACTTCGGTCTTGCCATAGCCGACGTCGGCGCAGACCAGATGGTCCATCGGCTGGCCCTGGCGCATGGCATCGAGCACAGTCTGGATGGCGCGGCGCTGCCCCTCGGTCGGGTCGAAGCCGAACCGGGCGCCGAAGCGGCGCATACGGTCGACCGGCGGGTCAATGACCGGCGCCGACTCCCGCGCGCGGCGGCGGGCTTCGCGCAGGATGCCCTTGGCGGTCTCGCCGATCTCCGCCTCCAGCACGGCGCGGCGTTCCAGCCAATGAGCGTTCTTCAGGCTGTCGAGCTTCGCACCGGTGTCGGCCGAGCCGTGGCGCCACAGCCGGTCGAAATCGGCGGTCGGCACCAGCAACCGGTCGTCATGGGCATAGTCCAGCACCAGGAAATCGGCGGTGTCATCCTCGCCGTCGCCGGAGGCGATGGTCTCCAGACCGATCAGCCGGCCGATGCCGTAATCGAGGTGCACGACGAAATCGCCGGTCGACAATTCGGACGGGGCCAGCGGTGGCCGGACCTGCGCCTCCCCGCCGCGCTCCTCGGCATGGCGGGGAGCGACCAGCACGGTCATGCCGTCGCAGGTGAAGCCGCCGGCGCTCCGCAACGCCAGTACGGCGCAGTCTCCCGCCGCCAGCGGCGGCTCGGGCCAGCGGTCCAGCCTGGGCACCGGGCGCCCCAATGCCGAAGACATCCGCTCGGCCAGCCGGTCGGCCTCGCCCGCACCGGATCGGGCGGCGAGCAGCACGGCACGGCCCTCCCCGACCAGACCCACCGACCGGCGCAGCAGCGTGCGCTCGGTGCGTACCGCCTCCACGACAGGGCCGTTCGTCACCTCCACCGGCAGCAAGGTCCGGGCGGCCAGTTTTTCGTCCAGCGCGTCGGCATCGATCAGCCGGCGTTCCAGCGGCGGGACCGGCAGCAGACAGGGATCGTCGCGCCGGATGCGCCTGTCGATCCCTGCCTCGGCCAGATCGTCGGCCCGTGCCTCGATGCGGTCGCGCGCACCGGCGTCCAGCACGACCAGCGCCTCCGGCAGCAGGTCCAGCAGCAACGGGCAGTCATCGAAAACATTGGGAAGCTGGAGGTCGAAGGCATAGGGCCGGCGACCTTCCTCCAACTCCCGCCGCAGCCCCTCCGGCAGGGCGGATCCCAATCGGGCAAGGCTGGCAGCCAGCCGGTCGAGCATCTCCGGCCCGACGATCAGGTCGGTGACCGGCCCCAGCGCAAGCTCGTCGATCGACTCGACCGAGCGCTGGGACACCGGATCGTAGAGGCGCAGGTCACGCACCACCCCGTCGGCGATGTCGCAGCGGACCGGGCGGTCGCAGTGGCCGGGAAAGACCTCGACCACCGCTCCCCGGATCGCCACCTCGCCGGGCTCGTCGACCCGGTCGTCCATCACATAGCCGGTGCGGGCGAACCAGCCGCGCCAAGCGGCTTCGTCATAGGCCATGCCGCGGGTCAGGCGGAAATGCCCGCCCGCCCAGGCCTGCGGCGGCGGCACCCTCTGCAAGGCCAGATCGGCGGAGGCCACCACCAGCCGCCCAGAGGCCGGCTCTCCCCTTTCGGCAAGCCGCATCAACCCGGCGGCGCGGCGGCCCAGCACGGCCCGCGATGGGGCGGCACGGTCGCCGGCCGCCGTCTCGTCGATGGGCAGCAGAATGGTGTCGAGATCGGGAAAAAGGTCGCCCACCAGCCGCGCCAGCCGGGTGGCGCGCGCATCGCTGCGGGCAAGCAGCAGGGCACCGCCGGGCCGCCGGGCGAGCGCGGCGAGCCGGACGGCCAGTTCGCCCTCGCTGCCGACGGATAAGCTCGTGGGGGACGATGCCGGGACCGGAAACGGCGCATCGGGGGCGGGTTCGGCGACGGGAAATCCGTCAAGCATGTGGGCAGGCTCCGCTTTATCGCACCGCACGGCCCCCGATGGGAGGGACGCCGGGGCCGCGAAGGGTAAACACCGCCGGGTCCCCCGCGGTTGCCTACTCTTCAGTCTAGCGGAACCGTCCCGATCAGTGCAGCACCAGCCAGCCGACCAGAACCGCCAGGAAGGCGCCGGCCGTCGACCCCAGCACGGTCAGCAGCGGTGACCACCCTGCCCCGCCGGTCTTTTCCGCCGATGCGCTGTCCAGTCCGCGCAGGCTCTGGTCCATCCGCATCAGGAAAACCTCCAGGCCGCCGACACGCTCGGACAGTTCGCGCACGGACTCGGCCAGGGCTTCGGAACGCTCGCCATGAGCTGTTTCCAGGCGGGTGGTGTCGGCCCGCAGCGCCGTCACCCCCTCGCCCGCATCGCGCAGCAGCCGGCCGATGGTCTGCTGGGCGGCGGCAAGCTGGCGCTGGTCGCGGCGCAGAGCGTCGATCCGCTCGCCGATGCGGTGCAGATGCGGCCCCAGCAGCCGGTCGAGCCGCTGGTCCTCCGGATTCGGCTGGGCGAAGGTCGCCGTCTCGCCGGTGGAGGGCGACCTCACCACCGCCACCACCCGCGACGGGTCCGCCCCCTCCGGCAGGATCACCTCCGCTTCGAAGGCATGGGCGCCATCGCCGATGCCGCCGCCGGCCAGATCGGGCCGCGGACGGTCGGCCGCCACCCGTGCCAGCGTTTCCGGCGGACCGCCGTCCCACTCCAGCCGCAACTCGATCTCCAGCCGGTCGGCCGGATGGTTGCCGTCCCAGGCCCAACCGAAGACACGCCCCCCCTGCAAGGCGTCGATATGACCGACAATGGCCGCCGCTTGGCGCGCGTCGAGGGGATCGGCCACGGGGGTGGAGTCGCGAAGCTCGACGATCTTGGCAGTGGCGGACATGGGACCGGTTTCCGGTTGTTCTGGACGATTGTCGGGCTGGAAAAAGGCGCGTCTGCGCTTATGCCGCCTTGCGTTCCGTGGTGCGGCGCAGGGTGTGGCTGGGCATGCGGTGAGGAACGTAGTTCTCGTCCAGGAACTCCCGCATGTCGCGATAGCGCTGGTAGTAGGTGCGGTTGAACTTCTCGAACAGGCTCTGGTCCCAATATTCCTCAAGGACGAAGGGCTTGTCGGAATAGACGTTGTAGCAGGGGATCGCGAAGGTCTCCGCGAACTCCGCCGTGCGGCTGTCATAGCTGAAGTAAACCGACGGCGTGGCGTTCGACAGGGCCATCAGGTTGCCGTGCAGGCGATAGCCGAGCACGAGATCCTTCGACCGCACGAGGTTCTCATAATCGGCGACGACGTCCGAATACCACAGCCGCTCACGGTACAGCGCATCCATCTCGTCGTCGAAATACCACTGCTTCAGCCAGGCGCTGTCATGCAGGTGCGCCCAGGCTTCCGCCTTCTGCTCCTCGGTGCCCCAGAGCAGCTTCTTCTCCTCGACCTCGCCCTGCATCATCAGCACGGTGTCGAAGCGGCGGGAGATGTCCTTCACGAAGTCGCGGTGGCGCTCCAGATACTTGCGCACATCCGGAGAATAATGCTTGGAGACCTCGCGGCGCATGGTGATGCCGACCTTGCGCACGCTGTCGAGAGCCGGCAGGTCGATGCGCAGCTCCGGGTCGCGGTTGCGGAAGGCGGTCGGGCAACCGACGATCCGGGTGTTCTTGATGCCGAGATCCCACAGCACTTCTGCGGTGTAGGTGCCGCGCACGCCGAGCGTCGTCGATTTGTCGGCGATCATCCGCCAGATGCGCTTGCTTTCCTCGGTCAGCGTCAGCTTGCCGGTGGCCGGCGCCTGGGCCCCGACGCCGAAGCCGATGACGGGGATGCGCAGCTTGGCCAGCACCTGGATGGTCGCCGCCGGCCAGTCCATCGAATCGTGGATGTAGTTGCTGCCGCGCAGGAAAACATAGTCGTATTCGGCATTGATCCGGTCGACCACCTCCTGGCGGAACTCACGGATCTCCAGCACATCCAGCTTGTCGTAGGTCAGCAGCTTCAACGAGGAGTCGAAGACGAAGGCGTCGCCGATGTTGTGGTAGTGGTCGATGCTGCGCTGGATGTCCTGATAGCTGTACCAACGCACGCAGTCGTGATCATAGACTTCGCCCGACGGAATCATGACGAGAATGTTGGCCACAGCGGAGCTCCCTGGGTTTGGCGTCAATAGGGATGGATGATATCCGGACAATTGCCGGAACAATTCGAATTGGCGCACAGACCTTTTTTGGAAGGCCTCGTGACTTTCATTCCAATACTAGCAAGATATTCAGACGATGTCGGAGCATAATATTCCACACTTCCGAAAATATCACAGACCATCTTGTCTTTGTTTTTAAGACCGCTGAGCCACTGCCCGTTCCGGCATGGAGGGTGCAGCACCGCTGGCGGCGAGCAGGGCGTCGAACACCTCCGAATGCTGACGGGCGCACTCGGCGCGGTCGATCGGGCGGCGGATGCGGAGGCGCAGGCGGTCCCACAGGTCGGGCGTGGTCAGCGCCTCCGTCATGCGGTCCACCAGATCCTCGACACTGCCGTTGCGGAAATGCAGGCCGTCGACGCCGTGGGTCACTTTCTCCGCCATGCCGCCGATGTTGCTGGCGATGATCGGGCGACCGTGCAGGAAGGCCTCCTGAATGACGACGGGGGAATTCTCCCACCAGATCGACGGGATGATCATCCAGTCGACGTCCTTCATCAGGCCCGGCAGTTCGGCCGAGCGGTAGCTGCCGTAGAAGCGCACCCGGTCACCGGCCTTCTCCACCGCGTCGTTGAAGCGTTTCTGATAGGCCTCCGGCTGGCGTTCCAGATTGCCGCCGAAGATCATCAGCGCGCCATCCTCGCCCCAGACCTTGTCGGAGAGGCGCGACACCGCCTCCACCAGCAGGTGCGCGCCCTTGAACTCGGTCAGCTGGCCGAAGAAGGCGAAGCGGTTGCGCTTGCCGCCGCGGGTGACCGGGCGCGGCGGGGCGATGCCCTCGATGGTCAGGCCGTTCTCGATCATGCGGAACTTCTCGCGCGGCAGTCCCCAGTCGACATAGCGGTCGATCAGGAAGTTCGACGGGCTGATGTAGAAGTCGGCCTGCTCCAGGAAGGTCTTCAGGAACAGTTCGCGCTTGAAGAACTCCGCCTCGCCGATGTGCGGGAAGCAGCCGGCGCAGTCGGCCGGGCTGGAGCGGTAGCACAGCGTGTTGCGGCTGGTCTTCACCATCTGGCCGTGGTGATGACAGATCGACAGATATTCATGCAGCGTCACGACGATGGGAACGCGCGGCAGGGCTTGGCGCACCGCCTGGATCGTCTCGATCCCCAACCCCAGGAAATGGTGGAAGTTCACCACGTCCGGCTGCAGGTCGCGGACGTAACGGACGAAGTCCTTCTCCAGCCCCGGCAGGTTGCGGTTGGACAGGCGGAAATGGTCGTAGTCGTTGGCGTAGTACAGAACCTCCCGCTCCTTCTGGCGAAGCGCCATCAGGGCGGAGCCGCGGTGCTGGGCGATGGGCGGCGCCACGCGGGCCAGATAGTGGCTTTCCCAGCCCGGCAGGTCATGCAAGCCGTTGTGCAGGTTGTAGGAGGCGACCTCACCCCCGCCCAGCGAGAAGGAGGGGTGGCCATGGCTGATGATCAGCGCGCGCTTGGTCTTGCTCATCGGGTGACCGTCTGTCCAAATCGAAGGGGGTGTGAAACCGGGTGGAGGCAAGGCACTAGGCGGCAATCGACGCCTTCCAGCGCTCGGCGAAACTCCAGTCGTCGACCAGAGCGCTCATGCGCTCCAGCCTGGAGTCACGGGCATTGCGGGACTGTTCGTCGACTGCCACTAGCCGAACCTTCGGCAGCCACAGGCAGGTACCGCCTGCCGCCCGCACCCGCAGGCACAGGTCCAGCCCCTTCGGCTCCAGGCCGAGATAGCGGCCGCCATCGGCCATCGCACGCATCAGAAGCTCGCGCGGCAGCAGCGCGCAGTCGGCGGAGGCGGCATCGACCGCGGACGCCTCCTGATCCTTCAGCCAGTCGCGCGGGTAACCGGCGAAGCGGCGCTCGTAGGTGACGGCACCGCCCAAACCTTCCACAGCGACGATGCCGGCGAAGCGGACGGAGTGGTCCTCATACAGCAGGGTCGGGCTGACCATCACCGGGGCCAGTGCGGCGGACCCCACGGCGTTCGGCTTGCGGATCGCGCGTTCCAGTGCAGAGAGCCAGCCGCGTTCGGTCGGCAGCACCGATGGCGACAGCAGCAGGACACGGTCGGCTCGCACATGCGGCAGGGATGCCGCCATCGCCTCGAACGGGTCGGCGGCGGTGGGAGCGGCCACGAAGCCGACCGCCAGCCGGTAGAAGCCGGCGGCCTGCCGGACCATGCCGGCCAGCCGCTCATGGGTGCCGGCACCGGCGACAACCAGGATCTCCGCCTCGGCAAAGTCGGGGTCGTTCGCCATCCGGGCGATGTTCAGGTCGACATCCTCGCGCCCGTCGCAGACCGGCAGGATCACCGACACCCGCGGCGTCTTCAGCGCCCGGCCCATCGGATGCAGGAGGGAGGACGGGGCCGTCTTCGCGGAGGCCGCGGTGCGCAGCATCGGCCCGAGATGGGTGGAGACGACACGGTCGATGGAGGGGCTGTCAGGATTGACCGCACCCAGCATGCGGCGCAGCGAATTGCCGGTCGGCGGCTGGCAGGGCAGCGGCAGGAAGGCGATGCCATCGGCCAGCGTCAGTTCCAGATGGAATTCGGCATCGGCAGCGATGCCGGCGGGCTCGCGGGCAAAGGCGGTGAAGCCATGGCCGTCGTTGCCCGGCAGCAGCCGGCCGGCGAACAGCGGATCATGGGCGAAGGCATCGGACACGTCCTTGCGGGCCAGCCGCGACCAATCGGCGTCCAGCCGCGCGGTCATGCCGCCGCCCTTCACCGTCACCGCCCGGACCGCTTGCGTGGGGTCGAGCAGCCAGCCGCAGACGAACAGCCCGGCACCCGGCACGCGCACCGCCATGTCCAGCCCCATGCGCACGGGGGCCTGGATCTGCGACACCGTCTCCACACCGTTGTAGCGGGCGGCGATGGCGGCGGCGATGCCGCGGCGGGGGGCATCGCCCTGCAATTGGCCCAGCATGTCGCGGGCATGGGCGGAGGCGACGCCGTCGGCCAGAAGCTGCCGGTGTTCGAAGATGGCGAGATGGCGCCAGCCGTCGGCAGCGCGGAAATGGATGCGGCGGATGGTGTCGGGGGCGGCGACCGGGCCTTCCAGAACCGTCAGAAGACCGGCGGCATCGTCGGGCAGGTCCGGACGGTGGAAGGGGGCGGCGGCGATGACGTGGGGCCGCAGCTCCTCCGCCTCGACCAGCACAGGGGGCAGCACATGGGAGGCACCGGCCGGGAAGCCGTGCGACCAGCCCTGCACCATCAGCGCACCGTCGCGGAAACGGCCCAGCACCTCGGCGAAGCCGTCGGGGCGGGAGGCCTCCTGCGCCAGACCGGACAGCAGGCGGGTGCGGCGGTGTCCCTCCCCGGCTTCACCCTCGCCCATCGCCGGGCCGGAAAGCAGGGTCACGGCGACGTCCAATGCAGTGTCGAGCGACTGCGGCTGCACCTCGCGCAAGGCCGCGACCAGATGGGCGGGGTTGGTGCGGACATTCGACAAACGGGGCAGCAGCAGATGCTTGCCCTGGGCATCCTCGATCTCGATGCGGGACGGACGCATGTGGGCCAGCCCGGCAACGCGGATGGCGCCCAGGAACCAGCGCTCCCCTGCCCCGTCGGTCCAGCAGCCGCCACGGAAGCGCCCGTCGATCATGCCGTCCAGCATCACCACGCTGTCGGCCGGCAAGGGCTGGTCGATGGCGCCGAACAGCATCAGCGTGTCCTCGTCCAGCAGGACGGCGGCGGTGATGTCGGCCTTGGTGCTGCGGTCCTTCATCGGGTGCGATTCCCCTGGATAAGAGCGGCGGGAGCCGGCGAGAGAAGTTCGCCGTAAAGCGCGAGGTGGAGCGACGCGGCCTCCTCCGTCGGGCGGACGGCGGGGATGTTGGTCGACAGCCGCTCCCACAGACCGGCTTCGGTCATGGCGCGGGTCATGACGCGGGCGAGGTCGGCGGGGTCGTTGGGGCGGACATGCAGTCCGTCGACGCCGTCACGCACCGCTTCCGCCATGCCGCCGATGCCGCTGACGATGACCGGGCGGCGGTGCTGGAAGGCCTCCTGGATGACCAGGGGCGCGTTCTCCCACCAGATCGACGGCATCACCACCCAGTCGGCGGCGGCCATCAGCGCCGGCATCTCCTGCGGCCGGTAGGGACCATGGGCGGTGGCGAGACCGCGCGCAGCGTCGAAGCCGTCGGCCACCCGCTGGCGGAATTCCGGCGTCTGGTACAGGCTGCCGCCATGCACGGCCAGCGACGGGGAGAGCCCCTGGCGCGCCATGCGGGCGACGGCGTCGAGCGCCACGGTGACGCCCTTGAACGGGTTGAGGTTGCCGAAATAGGCGAAGGCGTCGCGCGCCGCACCAGGGGCAAGGTCGCGCGCCGGGGCCGGCTCGACGGATGGACGGCTGTTCGCCATCACCTCGATCCGCGCCGGGTCGAGCCCCCAGGCGACATAGCGGTCGCGCAGGAAGCGGCTGGGCGCCAGGAAGCGGTCGACCAGCCCGAACATCGCCTTGATGTGCTTCTCGCGCAGCAGGAACTGGTCGGCCGGACGGTCGGGGAAGCAGCGGTGGCAGGCGTCCGGCGATGCCTGGGTGCAGAGCGTGCGCGTCCCGCCTTCGCCGCGCGGCGGGGTCACCATCTGCCCGTCATTGGCGCAGATCGGGTAGTAGTCATGCAGCGTGTAGACGATCTTCGCATCCGGGCAGACGCGGCGGATCAGGAACAGCATCTCTACGCCCAGCAGCAGCGTGTGGTGCACATGCACGATGTCCGGCCGGAAGGCGCGCAGCAGGTTGGACAGGTCGGGAACCAGCCCGTGCAGGTCGATCTGGCTCTGATGGAAATGGTCGAAATGGCCGGCCCACAGCAGCACCTCGTCGGCACTGCGGCCCAGCGTCTGGAAACCGGTGCCGGGGCGCGGGGCGCGGTGGATGTCGTTGGTGCAGGCCAGGAACAGGCACTCGGCGCCGGCCGCCTTCAGGCCGCCGAACAGCTCATGCGCGAAGATCTCGGTGCCGCCGGGATGCAGGCTCGGGTGGTTGTGCGCGATCAGCAGCACCCGCGGCGGACGGGCGGCCACCAGCGGCCGCGCCGGCTGGCGCGGAGCCGGACGGGCGGCCTGATTGGCAGGGAGCAGCGGAAGGCGGCGCCGGCTCATGGCGCGGCCCCCCTCTCCAGAACCAGCAGGTCCTGGAAATTCTCGGCCTCGCGCTGGCCGCTCCAGTGACCGCGCATGACGACGCGGGCGGGACGCAGGCCATGGGCGGCGAAGCGGCCGAGCAGGAACTCCTCGTCATAGGCGACGGCGGCGTTGGGATGCTCTGGATCGGCCAGCAGTTCCACGCCGGGCGCATCGCGGAACGGCGGGCGGGCGGTGCCCTTGGCGATGCCCGTCCGTGCCGTGGCGTCGGCCAGGAACAGGCTGAGGAAGCAGCGCCCGCCCGGCTTCAGCACCCGCGCGATCTCCGCCGCATAGCGCTCGGTATCGGCGGTGCGCAGGTGGGTGATGACGGAGGTCAGGATGACGAAGTCGTAAGTGCCGGCCTTGAAGGGCAGCGTCGCCGTTTCCCCCTCGATCCGGCCATCGGGATTGTAGAGGCCGTTGGCGACGTCGAGATGGTGGAAGCGAAACTCCGGATAAGCCGGCGTGATGGTCGATGCGCACCAGCGGATGCCATCCAGCACGATGTCGATGCCATCGTAGGACGAGTCCAGATACTGGGTCAGCGGCAGCGCCATGCGGCCGACACCGCAGCCGATCTCCAGCACCTTGTGGTCGGGACGCAGGCCGCCGAGACGGACGAAATGGCGCAGGAATTCCGCCCCGATGGCGCGGAAGTCGCCGTCACCGATGAAATGCAGCTCCGGCGGCGGCACCGGCAGGAAGCGGTTGCGTGCGATCTGGGCGCAGAGCCACTCCAGCCGCGGATCGGTCTGGCGGCGCAGCACGGCAAGCTGCGGGGTCGGCACGATCGCATTCATCGGGTCACCTGTGCTGTCTTGCGGGTCCGGCTGCTCCGGGACGGCTGCGCCTCGTCGTCGGCACACCAGTCGCGCGCCATCAGTCCGGCCATGCGGTCGGCCCAGCGGCGGCCATGGAGCCAGCGGTTGTATTCGGAGGCGACTCCGCGGGTGTAGCCCTGATGCCGGCCGATGGAGCGGCGCTCCAGATGGTACAGCTCCACCGACGGGGCATAGCGGATGTCGAGCCCCTGGCCGCGGATGCGCAGGCAGAGGTCCGAATCCTCGAAATCGCCGATGATGTAGTCTTCGCAGAAGCCGCCGGCGGCGCTGTAGGCGGCCCGCGTGGTCAGCAGGCAGGCGCCGGTGACGCCGGGCACCGACCGCGGCCGGCAGGCGGCGGCGAAGTCGCGCGGCAGGCCCTTGAAGTAATGATGGTTGTACCAGGCGCCTTGCAGGTCGCGGTCGAAATAGAGCCCGGCATGCTGGAGGCTGTCGTCGTCGAACAGCAGCTTCGGCCCCACGGCGCCGATGCCGGGGCTCTCCTCCAGCGCCGCGACCAGCTGCGGCAGCCAGCCGGCGCGGTCGGGCACCACGTCGGAATTGAGGAGCAGCAGGCGGTTGGCTCGGGCAACGGCGACGCCGGCATTGTTGGCGGCGGAATAGCCGTAATTGGCGCTCTGCACCAGCAGCAGCATCGGCAGGCCGTAGAGCCCGTGGAAGCCGCGCAGCAGATGCACCACCTCGTCGCGCTGCTCCGGACTGTCGAGCACGAAGACCAGTTCGGCATCGGCCATCGTCGGGTCGGTGGCGAAGCAGGCGATCTGGAAGCGCAGGAACTCCAGCGTGCGGTACAGCGGGATGATGACCGACACCGCGGGCTTGGCCTTGCGCTCGCCATAGACGACCAGTTCCGGCTCGCCGCGGGTGGCGAGATGGGCGGCATGCAGCGGGGCGACGGCCGGGCCGATGACGGTCTCCAGCAGCTCGGGCGTGGCAAAGCGCGGCGGCAGGCTGCCCAGCACGGCGGCGCGGGCATCGGCATGGGCACGTGGACGCGGCGGCGGAACCAGACGCAGGGCCCCGCCCGAGGCCAGCCGAAGCTCGGCCGTCACCTGAAGCGCTTCCGCCGGTTCGGGATTGCCGGGAAGATGCAGGACGAAGCCGCTGCGGTCGATGCCGCCGGTGCCGTAGAGCTTCGCCACATCCTCGCGCGGGAAACGGTGGGCAAAGCGCTCGACCCGGCGTTCGCCGCCGAAGGGCGTGCGCACCACCAACTCCGCCGCCAGCCCATGCGGGTCGTGCAGCCAGCCGGCGAGGAACAGTCCGCCATCGGCCGTGGGAACCGCGAGGTCGAGCGAGGCGCCGATGGGCCGCTTGGCATCGGCGGCCTGCCGGCGCGGCAGTGGGGCCAGCGCCTGCAGCTCGCTGACCGCCGAGGCGGCGGACGCATCGCGGCGGCCGCGTTGAGCGAGGCAGGTCAGCAGATAGTGGCGCAGCGCGGCTGGCGTGTCGGGACGGGCGTTCAGCCGGTCGGTCAGGGTCGGCAGGCCGGTGGATTCCGCGGGAAAGCGGCGGCAGGCGACGCCGTTGGCGCCCAGCACCACCAGCAGATTGCCCGGCACGCACAGGCCGCGGTCGATCAGCAGGTCGAAGGCGATGCGTCCCTTGCCGGCCGGATCGGGTCCGATGCAGGCATCGAAGGGCGCCCGCGCCACCGCGTTCGGCGCCAGCACCACCAGACCGCTGATGGCGCCGAAGCGACCGGACAGCGCCCCGGCGCAGAGCAAAAGGTCGCCGCCCGCCGTGGCGCGGACCGCCAGCATCGCCGGCTCCGCCGCACGGTCCAGAACCAGCCGGCGGCACAGCCCGGCAAAGGCGGCATCGCGGCGAAGCGCCGGAGTTGAGCAGGCAAAGTCGAACAGGAAGCGCAGCACCCGCAGCCGGGCGGCACCGTCCAGACTGCCCAGCAAACCGGCGGGATCGAGATCGGCGGCACCGGACTCGGTGCGAAGCTCGGCGATCACGCGGTTTCTGGCGATGAAATGGATGGGCATCCGCGGATCGCGCGGTGCCGGCAGGATCGACAGGACGCGCCGTCCGCCCCAGCCGGTGTCGATGGTCAGCGTGGTGAAGGGCGGACGCACCGGCTGCCCGTCGACGCTCGGCGTGATCGGGCCGACGGCATTGGTCGCGCCATCCACCTTTCCATCCATCGTCCAGGAGACGAGGAGGAAGCGGGGACCCAGCGCCAGACATTGAGCGGGGGCGATCGACACCGAATTCGGCAGAACGGCGATGACGGTCATGGATGGGATTCCGGCAGCGTCGGTGGGTTTGAAAGTCGAAATTGGCTGACTGCGGGCAAAGGGGGACCGGCGGCGGCTTTGACACCACCGGTCCGTCCTTCTCGTTCAACGCTCAAAGAAGCAGTGGACGATCAGTGCCCGAGCAGTGCCCGGTCAGTGGATGACGAAGAAGTCGTTCGGGTGGTTGTGGATGTCCGCAGCCGAGACGCCCTTCAGCGTGATGCTGTCGCCATGGCCGAGGTCGATCACGGCGTCGCCATGCTGGTCGGTGACGCGGGCAGCCAGATCGGCGGCGTCGGTCACCTTCAGACCGTTGATGTTGCGGGAGATCTGCAGAACGTCCTCGCCGGCCTTGAAGTCCAGGACCACGTCCTGGCCGCCGCCGCCGGAGAAGATGAAGACGTCGTGGCCGGCACCGCCGATCAGCAGGTCGTCGCCCTTGCCGCCTTCCAGGCGGTCGTTGCCGTCGTCGCCGAACAGGGTGTCGTCGCCGTCACCGCCATTCAGCACGTCGTCGCCGGTGCCGCCGCGCAGCAGGTCGTCGCCCTTGCCGCCATTGAGGATGTCGTTGTGGCCGCCGCCGTACAGCGTATCGTCGCCAGCGCCGCCGTTCAGCACGTCGTCACCGTCGCCCCCCGACAGCACGTCGTCGCCCTTGCCGCCATCCAGCAGATCGCGCCCGGCACCGCCGATCAGCACGTCGTCACCATTCCCCCCCAGGATGATGTCGTCGCCCGAACCGCCGTCGATGATGTCGTCGCCGTTACCCCCCAGCAGCACATCCGCCGACGCGCCGCCATGGATCACATCCGCCCCGTTCCCCCCGAACAGAGCGTCATGTCCATTGCCGCCGAGCAGAGTATCGCTTCCGTTGCCCCCCAGCACCAGATCGTTACCCTCGCCGCCGACCAGCAGATCGTCGTGATTCGTGCCGATATGCACGTCGTAGCTGCCCCCAGGAACCGTAGCCATCGTAGGTGTCTCCTTGCGATGTGATTGGGATTTTTGGGCCTTCTTTAGGCCTCGCTCGAAAGGCTGAGCTCGCCTTTCGGTGTAACCAAATCTATCGGGCGGATAGTGTGATAAAACTCGGGCACATGGAAGAGAAAGTTGAGTCTAGGCAGCGGATTCTTGCAGTAGAACGCATTGTCGATATTTTCAAAAAGACAGTTACTTTGATTTGCTTCGAATTTCTAAGCAGTTTCCGCTTTAAAAAACGATGGTCAGACCCGCATTTTCGCCGCAGAAACGCCCCAGACTGGCTGGATTTGCAGGAAAAAGTCGAAATCGTTAAAAGAGGGTTTTTAAAATCGGATGGTCCACCCAAAGCCACAGCGGATTTTCCGACGTCGGCAGGATCGCTCATATCGGCCATGGCGAGACAGTCATCGGCGAAGAGAAAAGAAAACCATCTTATCACTCAACGACCAAAACAATGCCTGATTACTATCTTATGCAAGGATCGGCGGGACTGACTGCAATAAAACTGTATCGCTTCTGTCTCGGACGTGCAAAAGGGCCGGCGTGGGGGACGCCGGCCCTTCCACGGGGCCGCTTGCCAGGGGATGGAACCCAGGCGAGGGCCCCCACCCGCACCGGCCCGAACGGGGGAGGGCCGGGTGGGATGGCGGTTCCGCTTATTTCTCGCGGAAGGCTCTTTGAAGACCGTCGGTCAATGGCGTCAGGAAATAGTCGATGGCGCGGCGGGCATGGCCGTGGATCATCACCTCGGCCGGCATGCCGGGATGCAGTTCGACATTGGGCAGGGCCTTCAGTTCCGCCGCATCCATGCTGATCCGTGCCGCGAAGTAGTAGGCGCCGGTGCGCTCGTCCTCCAGCTGGTCGGCCGACAGCGACACCACCTGCCCCGCCACCGGCGGCACGGCGCGCTGGCGGTAGCCGGTCAGCTTCACCATCGCCTTGCTGCCAACCTCCACATTCTGGACGTCGTGGGGGGAGACGCGGGCCTCGACGATCATCGCGTCGTCCTGCGGCACGATGTCGAGGATGCCGGCACCGGCCGGGATCACACCGCCGGTGGTGAAGAACTTCAGCCCCGTCACCCGCCCCGCCTGCGGTGCGGTGACCGCCTGACGCAACAGCACGTCGTCGGCGCTGCGCAGCCGTTCCGACAGGTCGGCGACGCTGGCCTGGGCGGCCTGAAGGTCGGTCGACACCTCCGACCGCCGGGTGTTGCCGATGTTGATCATGGTCAGTTCGGCGGCGGCGATGGCCTGCTCCGCCTTGGACTTGTTCGCCATCAGCTCGCCCAGCCGTCCTTCGGAATCGGCGACGTTGCGCTGAAGCTCCAGCAGGCGCGGCTTGCGCTCATACCCCTTCGCCAGCAGGCCCTGCACCACGCGAGTTTCCTCCTGGGTGTAGCGCAGCCGGTCGGCGGTGGCGATCCGTTGGGATTCGAGCGCCGCGATTTCGTCGCGCAGCTGGGAGATCTGCTTGCGCTGGATCCCCAGCTGCGCCTCGTAGCTGTCATGGCGGGACCGGAACAGCCGTTCCTCGACCGCCACGGCCTCCGCCGCCACCGGATTGTCGCGTACCGCCTTCACCAGCTCGTCGGTGAACAGCGGCTTCGGCGCGTCCGATTGCTCGGCCCGCAGCCGGCCCAGCCGGGCCAGGGCGGTCCAATATTGCCCCTGCAACTGGGCCACCACCGCCTGGCTTTGCGTGGAATCCATCCGCAGCAGCACCTGACCGGCGCGCACGGGGTCGCCGTCCTTGACCAGCAGGTCGCGCAGGATGCCGCCTTCCAGGTGGGAGATGGTCTTGCGATGGCTTTCTACCATCACCGTGCCGGCGGCGAGTGCCGCGCTGTCCAGGCTGGCGGTGAAGCCCCAGGTCAGGAAACCGCCGAAACCCACCAGCACTGCAAGCGCGCCGGCCAGCGCCGTGCCGCGCAAGGACGGTTCGACCGGAGCCATGTCGATGGTCGCGGTCCAGACCGGCTGGGACGACAGGAGGGGCGTATCGCTGCTCATCGCTGTTCTCCGCTGCGGACAAGGCGGGCAATGGTGGTGTTGGGGCCGGCGGGAGCACCGCCGGGCTGCACCAGTTTCAGGACGTCATTGCGGGCGCCGAAATGCTCGACCGCGCCGTCCTTCATCACCACCAGCTTGTCGGCGATGGCGACGATGGAGGGGCGGTGGGCGATCATCACCACGGTCGTGCCGTCCGCCTTGACCTTCTGAACGGCGCTCAGCAGGGCCTGCTCGCCGTCATGGTCGAGGTTGGAGTTGGGCTCGTCCAGCACCAGCAGGCGCGGGCGGCCGAACAGGGCGCGGGCCAGCGCGATGCGCTGCCGCTGGCCGCCGGACAGGGAAAAGGCGCTGTCGCCGACCGGCGTGTCGTAGCCGAAGGGCAAGCGGCCGATCATCTCGTGCACGCCGGCCAGCCGGGCGGCGCGGACGATCTCCGCCGGGTCGGCGCTGGCCATGCGCGAGATGTTCTCGCCGATGGTGCCATCCAGCAACGCCACCGACTGCGGCACGTAGCCGACATATTTGCCGAAGCTCTCGCGCTCCCACAGATAGGTGCTGGTGCCGTCCAGATAGATGCCGCCGGCGGTGGGCTGCCAGACGCCGACGAGCAGGCGCGCCAGCGTCGATTTTCCCGCCCCCGACGGCCCGATGACGCCCAGCACCTCCCCCGCCTGGACCGCGAAGGTGACGTTGCGCAGCACCGGGCGATTCAGCCCGGAAGGCACATGGGTGACGCGGTCGACGGTCAGCGCGCCCTGCGGCTGGGGAAGCGGCATGGTGGAGCGGGCCGAGGCGCCGTTGTTCAGCAGGTCACGGATGCGGCGGTGCGCCTCCAGCGCCTTCACCCACTGGCGCCAGCCGTCCACCAGCTGTTCGAAGGGATGCAGCAGGCGGCCGGTAATCAGGCCGGCAGCCATCATGCTGCCGGGCGTCACCAGATTGTCGATCACCAGCGTGGCACCGGCGGCGATCACCCCGACCTGCAGGATCATCCGCAGCGAGCGCGACGCGGCAGCCAGACCGCGCGACAGGGTGGCGCCGCGGTCGATCATTCCGGCCGATCCGCTCTGCGCCGACTGCCAGCGCCGGGCCAGTGCCGGCAGCATGCCCATCGCCTCGATGGCTTCGGCATGGCGGACGGTGCCGGCGATGTCGGCGAAGACGCGGGCCGAGGCCTCGTTCGCCTGGGCCATCGGCCGCCGGGTCAGCATGTCGGTCAGCACGCCCATCACCAGCAGCACCAGGGCGGAGACGATGGCGAGCACGCCATAGACCGGATGCAGCAGGAACAGGATCGCCAGGAAGATCGGCGCCCAGGCCAGTTCCAGCGGGGCGGTCACGGCACTGCTGGTCATGAAGCTGCGCAGGTCGTTCAGGTCGCGCATGGTCTGCGCCGCATTGCGCGGGCCGCCCGACAGCGCGTCGACGATGGAGGCTTCCAGCGCCGGGACGTTGAAGCGGTGGGCGATCACAGCGCTGGTCACCAGGAAGGCGCGGGCGCGGATGAAGTCCAGCACGCCGTACAGCGCCAGCGCCCCCACCGCGATGATCGCCAGCATCGTCAGCGTTTCCAGGCTGCGGCTGCTCATCACCCGGTCGTAGACCTGCATGGTGAAGAGCGGCAGCACCAGCATCAGGACATTCACGAACAGGCTGAGGACACCGGCCAGCAGCAGGCCCTGTCCGATCTTCCGGTAGGCTTGGGTCAGCAGGGGCCGATCCACGGAACTCATCTTCGATCCTTCCTGAAGGAGGATTCGCCACCTGATGCGGCGCTGGAAATCGGGGAAAACAGGAAAAGCTGCCGGCGGCGACGGACGCGGGACAGGAAGCCGGCTGGGGGGATGCCGGATGCGGCCGGCCCGGTGACCGGGAGACCGCCTATGCGGGGACAGATCCTGACGCGGGGGGAAGCGTCGGCGGATTTGGCACGCTTAAGCTTTACACCGGAGACATTTTAGAGACGTGTGACAAGTTTTGGGCATCACCCCTTTCCAGCATTCGAAAAAGGGGTAGGCAATGGCATCTAAGTCACTGACAGAAAAAGCAGAAACCGGACTTCACCTAAGGTCTTAGGCCCTTCGGGAGAGGGTTTCCAGCAATCTGGTCAGACGCGGCCGACATCGTGCATGCTGCGCTGCATGAGTTTTGCGCAAGGCGCCGTGATCCCCCCATCCGGCCCCCTGCACCGCCCCAAACCCGCCCCCCGTTTTCCTTCCACCACGCCGGCCGCCCGATTCCGGTTGCGGCCCGAAAACCGGTTCAAGGAAACCCACACGCCATGACGACGTCCCAAACCATTCTCGTCACCGGCGGCGCCGGCTATGTCGGCAGCCACTGCGTGACCGAGCTTCTCGAGCGCGGCCACCGGGTCGTGGTGTTCGACAACCTGCGCCAGGGCCACGCCGCCGCCGTGCCGCCCGAGGCGACCTTCGTCCAGGCCGATCTGGCCGACGAGGCAGCGCTGGCCCGCGTGTTCGGGCAATGGCGCTTCGACGCGGTGTTCCATTTCGCGGCCCTGTCGGTGGTCGGCGAATCGATGCGCGACCCGCACGCCTACCTGCACGGCAACACCGTCACCTCGCTGAACCTGATCCGCGCCGCGGTGAAGGCGGGGGTGATGAAGCTGGTCTTCTCCTCCACCGCCAACCTGTTCGGCTCGCCCAAGCGCATCCCCATCGACGAGGACGAGGCGATCGACCCCGGCAGCCCGTACGGCGAATCGAAGTTCATGATCGAGCGCGCCCTGCATTGGGCGGACCGCTGCCATGGCCTGCGGTCGGCCTGCCTGCGCTACTTCAATGCGGCCGGCGCCCATCCCAACGGCCGGCTCGGGGAAGACCACAGCCCGGAAACGCACCTGATCCCGCTGGTGATGGACGCCGCCACCGGCAAGCGCCCGCACATCGAGATCTTCGGCGACGACTACGACACGCGCGACGGCACCTGCATCCGCGACTACATCCATGTCTGCGATCTGGCCGACGCCCATCTGCGGGTGCTGGACGCCTTGGACGGGCGGTCGGTCCGCTACAATCTGGGCAACGGCACCGGCTACAGCGTGCGCGAGGTGATCGCGTCGGTGGAGCGCATCACCGGCCGAGCCGTGCCGGTGAAGGTCGGCCCGCGCCGCCCCGGCGACCTGCCGGTGCTGATCGCCTCGTCCGAGCGCATCCGTCGCGACCTCGGCTGGCAGCCGCGCTTCCCGGAACTGGACAGCATCATCGGCAGCGCCTGGGCATGGCGCAGCGCGCACCCGCATGGCTTCCGCGGCCTTGCCGCCGCGGCGGAGTGAGTCGAGCAGGAAGGATACGGCAATGGTTGAGCCGGCAGGATCATGGACGCGATGAGCAACCTGAACTGGGACGATGACGACGCACCCGAACCGGGAGCGGACGATAAGGGAGCGGAGCGGACCGAGAGCCGGGCGGGCGGCAAGCCCGGCGAGGATCTCGACCTCGCCGACTTCCACGGCATGGCGCGGCTGATCGAGCGGATGCACCGCCGGTACCTCGACGTCGTCCGCGTCGGCCTGTCCAAGCAGGGCATCGAGGACATCGGCCCGGTGCAGGCGCTGATGGTCATGCTGATCGGCGAGGACGAGCTGTCGGTCCGCGACCTGATGGAGCGCGGCTATTACCTGGGCTCCAACGCGTCCTACAGCCTGAAGATCCTGGTCGATGCCGGCTACATCAACCGCGCCGCCAACCAGCGCGACCGCCGCACCGCCCGCCTCCAGCTGACCGACAAGGGGCGGGAGCTGTGGGAGGGGCTGCGGCGGATGGAGCAGGCGCAGGCCGAGGCGCTGGTGCGCAACGAGACCGAGGTCCGCGACCTGAAGGCCAGCTACCGCACGCTCCGCCGGCTCGACCGGCTGTGGGGCGACATGGTCCGCTACTCCTGCCTCGATTTCGATTGAAGGTTCCCCTCCGATGCCGCAGCCGGGTGCCATGATCCCATACGCCGCCGCCCAACCAGACGCCCCCCACCCCAACGGCCTGTCGTCGAAGGATGTGGAGCGGCTGCTCGTCTCGCCCAACGCGGAAACGCGGATCGAGACGATGAACAAGCTGTTCCACGATCTGGAGGCGGGCGCGCTGAGCCCGGCCGAACGGTCGCTGGCCATCGAGGTGGTCCATTGCTTCGCCGGCGACGCCCAGGTTGCGGTGCGCGAGGCGGTGGCCTGGCAGCTGCGCAACAGCCCGCTGCTGACCGGAGATCTGGCGGAGCGGCTGGTCCGCGACGTCGGCCGGGTGGCCTTCCCCATCCTGCGCGATGCCGCCGGCCTGACCGACGACCTGCTGCTGGACGTGCTGTCCGATCCCGATTCCGGCAAGCATGTGGCGGTCGCCAGCCGCTCCACCGTCTCCGCCCGCGTGTCCGGCGCGATCGCCGAGCGCGGCAACGTCATCGCGGTGACGGCGCTGCTGCGCAACGACGGCGCCGAGGTGCCGGACAGCGCGATGAGCCGCGCGCTCGACCGTTTCGGCCGCGTCCGCATGGTCAGCGAGGCGGCGGCGACCCGCCCCGGCCTGTCGCTGGCGATGGTGGAGCGGGTGGTCGCCTTCGTCTCCGACAGCATGCGCACCACGCTGATGCAGGCGCACGGCCTGTCGCGCGAGCTGGTCGAGCGGCTGGTCGAGCGCGGCCGGGAGGCGGCGACCATGCGCCTGCTGCGCCCGGTGCTGCGCGGGGCCGAGGACATCGACGCGGCGATCCAGTGGCTGCACACCAACCGCCGGCTGACGCCGGTCCTGCTGTTCCGCGCGCTGTGCGCCGGCGACCTGTCGCTGTTCGTCGCCGGCATGGCCGTCCGCGCCGGCATCCCGGCGGAGAATGCCCGCCGGCTGGCCTGGGACGACGGCGAGCTGGGCATGGCGGCGCTGATAAAGAAGGCGGCGGTCGCCCCCGGCCTGACCCAGCCGTTCCAGGTCGCGGTCGGCGTCGCCAAGCGGATGGAGTATGAGGGCAGCGATGCAGGCCGTGAGGATTTCCAGGCGGAGGTCATCGGCGAGCTGTTCACCGCCTGCACGCCCACCAACGACTGGATGGTCGACGACCTGCTGTTGCAGCTGTTCGACCAGAAGTCCGAGGAGGTGATCGACCGCGCGCTCGATCAGGCGGGGCTGCCCTTCTCGCCGGTGCGCACGGTGCAGTAGCCGGATTATCCTCCCGCCGGTCCCCCTCCCCCTGCCGCCGTGACGCCGCGGAGGATGTCCGACATGCTGAGGATGGCCTCCGCCACCTCGACGATCCGCTTGTTCTGGTTCATCGCGGTCTTGCGGATCAGCTTGTAGGCCTCCTCCTCCGACAGGTTGCGGGTGGACATCAGCAGGCCCTTGGCGCGGTCGATCACCTTGCGCTCGTTCAGCGCCGCCTTCGCCGTCTCCAGCTCCAGGCTGACGTCGCGCAGGCGCTGGGACTGCGCCTGCATGACGTCGAGGACCGAGCGCATCAGCTTCGGCGGCAGCCCGTCGGGGGCATAGAGCCCGGCGCCGTCCTGGCCCTGTCCATTCGATGACAGCCCGTTCACGCCCGCCCCGGCCAATCCCGACATCGCGGGGACGGCATCGACCAGCATCATGGCGACCGGCAGCACCGCGTCGGGCCCGCCGGCGTCCGCCTGCCCGAGGTCGGCGCGGGCCTGGGCCAGCTTGGCCTCGCACAGGCGGCGGAGATCGTCGGTCAGACGGTCTTCCACCGTCTTCAGCAGCTCCATCCGGCGGGTCGCCCGGTCGAACCAGATCTCCGGCGTGATGCCCGACAGCTCGCCATGGCGGGCATCGTCGCTGAGCGCCACCGCCCGCATCCGCTCCACCTCCGCCACCGCCGGGTCGGCCAGGGCGGTGCGGAAGGCGGCGGCATGGGCGGGGTCGGCGAACTCCGCGAAGATGCGGAATGCACGGTTCTGCGCGTCGATCAGATGGGCGAGCCGGCCATGCTCCACCCCGTCGAAGCGCCCGCGCGAGAAGCCGGCACTGGCGGTCGCCCGCTCCTGCCCGGCGAATTCCTTGCCCTGCACGACGTTGAACAGGGCGACCAGCGCGCGGGAGATCGCCGGATCGGCGGCGATGTCGGCCGCCTCGAACAGCACGGACAGCAGATGGCCGACGATGTCGGTGAAAGCCTTCACCGAATCCTGCGGCACCAGCGCCAGCGACGACACCTGATCGCGCAGGGCCGGCAGCCCGTCCAGCGCATAGAGCGCGATGGCGGCCCGGCTGTAGAACTGCGCGCCGCAGCTGAGGCGGTCGAGCTGCTCGTCCACGAGGTCCAGCCGGTCGCGCAGCACCGACTCCAGCGTGCGAGCGTCGGCCTGCCAGCGGGCGCGGTCCTCGGCGAAGCGGGTGCCGCCGGACCCGAGATAGATCGATGAGGCGCCGCGTTCCTTCTGCAGGGCGTGGATCAGGGCGCTGAGGTCGCGCACCAGAGCGCTGACCCCCAGAAGCTGTTCGACATCGCGGATGCGGCACAGCTTGGCGGTGCGCAGGAAGCGCGCCGCGGCGGCGCTGGTTCCACTCTTCATGGCATCGCGCTCCATACCCATCCAGCCTGTTCCCCCCGACGTCGCCCGGCCCCTGGGCCTGTACAAGCAATGGATATGCCAGGGATATGCCCGCAAAAAAGCCCCTCTCCCCTTGCGGGGATAAGGACTTCCTCCGCTGAACAGGGCTGCCCGGCCTTCACGAATCTGCCCAAGAATCGGCAGGTTCGCCGAAAATTTGGGCGGGCGGCTGCCGCAACACTGTGCAGTGCAACATCGGGGGTCCCGGCGCTGTTGTCGTCGGTATCCCCCATTCCGGAGTCGCTTCCACGATGACCAAGAATCCCTTCATGAGCGCGTGGCTGTCCTGGGCCAACCGCGCCAGCGGCATGTGGACCACCGCGGCGATGTCGGCGGCCCGGCGCAACCAGTCGGCAGCCCAGACGGCGATGTTCAAGGCCATGATGACGCCGCCGAAGGCCAAGCCGTCGAAACCGAAGCCCAGGTCGAAGCCGGCGCGCTGAGCGCCGGGACAGCAAGGCAAAAGGGCAGCGTCGCCGCAGCCATGGCTTGACGGTGTGCGGACGGAGTGGCCAAATCGACGCCCTTCCGTTTCGCGCGCAACCGTTGAGACACGCCCCATGACCTCCGTTCGCATGCCCTCCTCGCGGCCGCCGTCGCGCTGGGCGAACCTGTTCACCGACCGGCCCGTCACCTGCATCGAGGATCTGCGGCAGCTGGCGGAATGGCGCGTGCCGCGGATGTTCTACGATTACGCGGATTCCGGCTCCTACACGGAGTCGACCTATCGCGCCAACGAGTCCGACTTCGGCCGGATCAAGCTGCGCCAGCGCGTGGCGGTTGACATGACCAACCGGACGCTGGCCAGCACCATGGTCGGCCAGCCGGTGGCGATGCCGGTGGCGCTGGCCCCGACCGGCCTGACCGGCATGCAGCATGCCGACGGCGAGATCCTGGCCGCCCGCGCCGCGGCCAAGGCCGGCGTGCCCTTCACCCTGTCGACGATGAGCATCTGCTCCATCGAGGACGTGGCGGAGAACACCGACAAGCCCTTCTGGTTCCAGCTCTACGTCATGCGCGACCGCACCTTCATCGACAAGCTGATCGACCGCGCCAAGGCGGCGGGCTGTTCGGCGCTGGTGCTGACGCTCGACCTCCAGATCCTCGGCCAGCGCCACAAGGACATCAGGAACGGGCTGTCCACCCCGCCGAAGCTGACCGTCGGCAACATCCTGGACATGGCGACCAAGCCGCGCTGGTCGATCAACATGCTGCGGACCCACCGCCGCACCTTCCGCAACATCGTCGGCCACGCCACCGGGGTCAGCAACCTGTCGTCGCTGTCGTCCTGGACGGCGGAGCAGTTCGATCCGACGCTGAACTGGGACGACGTGCGCCGCATCAAGGACCGCTGGGGCGGCAAGCTGATCCTGAAGGGCATCCTCGACCCGGAAGACGCGGTGATGGCGGCGGACAGCGGTGCCGACGCGCTGATCGTCTCCAACCATGGCGGGCGGCAGCTTGACGGCGCCATCTCGTCCATCTCCGCCTTGCCGGCCATCGTCGAGGCGGTGGGCGACCGCATCGAGGTGCTGATGGACGGCGGCATCCGCTCCGGCCAGGACGTGGTCAAGGCGCTGGCGCTGGGCGCCAAGGGCACCTTCATCGGCCGCGCCTTCCTCTATGGGCTGGGGGCCGGCGGCGAAGCCGGTGTGGCCCAGTGCCTGGAGATCATCCGCAAGGAGATGGACGTGACCATGGCGATGTGCGGCCTGCGCGACATCCGGCACGTGACCTCCAACATCCTGGCGGGAAAGCCTAATTTCGCGGTCTGACCGGGGGGTGCCTCCGTCCTGGCCGGCGGCGGGATGGAACGGCGTGGAACAGAATCCGCCGCATGTTCCATCTACCGCCGGCCAAAGGGGCCGGCGGCGCGGCGGCTCACCGGGCCGGGGTTGAGGTTGGGATACTCCTCGTACTGGTTGACGGTCCAGGGGAAGACGCCCGTCGGCCCCTCGGCCTCAGGCTGAGCGACGACGGCGGCGACCAGTTCCGGACTGGGCGGGCAGCGTTCGCGGATGGCCCCGGGAAGGTCGTCGTCGAGTTCGGGGACGGTGACGGCGGGCGGGTCTTCCGGACGGGGCGCCCGCGGCCCCTCCTCCGCCCCCACCTCCCGACTGTCCCGCGAGGCGGTGCGGGCGGTCCCGAGGCCGGGGATGAGGCCGAGCCGTTCGGCCAGCCAGCGCACGGTGGCGGGATCGCCCGAGGTGACCAGCCGCTCGATCTGCTCGGCCACCAGCACCCGCAGGGAGGACAGGCGCAGTTCCGCCTCGCGGTTCAGCGCCTGCCTTTCCCACCAGACCCTGTGACGGAAATCCTTGGAGCCGTAATAGGCCCGCCACAGCGTGGTGCGGCTGCACCCCATGGCGCGCGAGACCTGGAGGAAGCTGTTGCCGCGGGCCAGCATGCCGGCGGCCATGATCCATTGCTCCTCATGGAACTGCGAACCGGGGACCAGCGAGCCTTCGGCAGGGGTCGGCGGCTCTTCGGCCCAGCGGGGGAACCGGTCGTTGGTAAAGCTGCGGCTGTCGAGGGGCATGGCAAGGCTCCGCGGTTGAAAAAAACACGCGGCAAGCCTATAAGAAATTTTCCCGGTTTATAGGATTATTTTCATTTCGCGCATCACCTCTCGTCGTCGCTCCCCACCGCTCCCGGTCAGGCGAACAGGCCGAGATGCTCGACCAGGATCGAGGTGCCGAGCGCGATCAGCGCCAGTCCACCGAGCACTTCGACGATCTTGCCCATGCGATGGCCGACGGCCCGGCCGATCAGCATGCCGATGGTGGTCATCGCGAAGGTGGCGAAGCCGATGGACAGGGCAATGGTGACGATGTCGGACCCGAGAAAGGCCAGCGAGACGCCGACCGCTGCCGCATCGATGCTGGTGCCGACCGCGGTGGCGACCAGAGTCCACGGGCTGGCGCGGCGCGCGCGCTCTCTGGCGTCGTCGCTTTCCGGCTGGAAACCCTCCCAGACCATCTTGCCGCCGACCACGCCCAGCAGCAGGAAGGCGATCCAATGGTCGACGGCGGCGACATAGCTGGCGGCGGCCAGCCCGAGCGCCCAGCCGACCAGCGGCGTGATGGCCTCGACCACGCCGAACACCAGCCCGCCCTTCAGGGCGACGGCGACGCTGGGGCGCTGCGACGCGCCACGGCCGATTGAGGCGGCGAAGGCGTCGGCCGACATGCTGAGCGACAGTACCGCGATTGAAAGAGGAGTCACGGAGCGGATCCTGCCGGACACATGAGACAGCATGTCCGAAATCCGGCCGGCGCGGACCCTCGGGCACACTGGTCTCGCTAGGCAGACGACTGTCCGCTGAACGTGCCATGCACCGCAGCGGGCGCAAGAATGTTGACACGTTCCCGGCGAGGCGCCGGAAGCTACTCCCCAACTGCGGCGACCATATATCGACAGTCATTGGGCGTCAACCGCCGAGGCGAACGGCCAATTGCACTTTCAGGACGGCCACCATCTACACCCCGAGGCGGGGATGCTTTGGCCATTACTGTCGAATTACAAATATTTCATTCTATAGCCCTGGCTATGAACCCTTGGCGTCGTCACGCCGTCGGTCACGGGCAGGGCCAATGCACCGAGACGGCTTCGTCCAGGTAGCGCGACAGGGCCGCCGCGGCTTCCGCCGGATCGGCACGCCCCGCCCCCCGGCTCCGGGCTCCGGCGGCCGCCTCGGCGAAAATGGCCGGATCGCCGGCCAGCAGGGCGAGCCGCTCCACGGCGGCGGCATAATCGGGCACGACGAACCGGGCGCCGATGACGGCCGATACGTCGCCGACCGGCAGCGAAACCGGGACAACGCCGGCAGCCAGCGCCTCGGCGGCGCTCGCGCCACCGCCGGTGCGCTGCGGATTCACATAGGCGTCGGCCGTTCGCATCAGATCGGCCATGTCGGTCACATAGCCCAGGTGGAACAGGCGCCCTGCATGCCGCGATCCTTGCAGACGCCCGGGCAGCGCCCCCGCTTCGCCGGCGAAGGCCACCGCCACCCGGGGCGCACGGTCGATGAGGGAGTCCAGCATCGCAAGGAAGGAGCCGTCGGCCTCCTCGTCCAGCCGGTTGCCGATCACCAGACACAGGAAGGCATCGTCCGGCAGGCCGTAGCCGGCCCGGCTGGCCGCCCTGGAAGGCGCCGTCCCATCCGGTTCCGGCGCACCGATCAGCGAATGCAGAAAGCGGAAAGGCCGCCACGACGCAGCGAGCGGACCGCTCGCCGGCCGGCTGCCACCGCCGAAATCCAGCACGATGCCGGCCAGCGACGGCGTTGCCCCGCTGGTGGTGGGGATGCACAGGGCGGGGCGCACCGCCGCCAGCAGGTCGGCGACGATGACCGATCCGCCCAGCGACACCACCACGTCCGGGTCGTGCCAGTCGACCGCGCGCAGGAACCAGTCGATCTTGTCCCGGCTCAGCCCGCGGCCGGTCGAGGACAGCATCCGGAAAGTGCGGCCGTCCGCCTCGATCACCTGCTTGCCGTCGAAGGCCGGCTCCACGGAGGACGCGAAGGACGGCACGAACAGGCTGTGGATGTCGGCGGGCATGATGTTGGTGTTGAGAATCACCACCTCCCGGCCGCAGCGTTCCTCCAGAACCGCGGCATAGGACAGCAGGTCGCGCGACGGCTGGTGGCGCAGCGACAGAAACTGGTTCGTCACCAGCACGACCCGCCCGGTGGCCGGGTTGCCCGCCGGGCGGGGCCGCGGCGCGATGCCGAGCCGGTCGCGGATCGCGCCGATCAGGCGGGTATAGTGGGGAAACAGCCTGTCCTCGAAGAAACCGGGCCGGCTCGCCCCGTCCATGCGCATCAGGAAAAGCTGGCGGCCCATGCAGCAGTAGATGTGAAGCAAACGGTCGAGATCCGGGCACGCGAACTCGGGTTCGATCAGGTCGAGCAGCTCGTCATAGCGGCGCAGATCGCCGGTGATCGCGGCCAGCGCGGACAGGCGCAGGACCGGATCGGCATCGCCGGTCAGGTGGCCCACCTGCATGGCGCAAGCGGCACGCTCGTCCGGCGGGGCATGGCGGAGACGCTCCAGCAATGCCTCGATCTCCCGCAAGGCGGACGCGCTTTCGACCGGCCGCAGCATGGCGCGGCAGAGCGCGGCGACGGCATCCGCGGAATTTTCCGCCGACAGCTCCATGGTTCAACCCCCGGTAAGGCCATGCTGCCGCACCAGATCAAATTTCCCGGGGCGCGGCAAGGACGGCCGGAAAACGCGGGCGGGTGCCGTGGGCACGGCAAACTGCGGGGCACGGCAAACGCCTGTCCCGCAACACTCCCCGCCCTGCCCTGTTGTACCGGGTCAACGTGCCGCACCGCCGCGCAAGGCCGGTGCAATGGGGAGTGGTCCATGAGCGAACTCCGTGAGGGCAGCGCCACCGTCACCGCGGAGGCCGAGGCCTTCTATACCGAAAGCCTCAAGCTGCTGACCCAGTCGACCATCCCGTTCCTGCTGGGCGGGACCTATGCGATCAGCGCCTATACCGGCATCACGCGGCCGACCAAGGACATCGACATCTTCTGCCGCGGCGGCGACTTCCCGCGCATCCTGTCGCATTTCCAGGAGCATGGCTTCGAGACGGAGATCGAGGACGAACGCTGGATCGGCAAGGTCAAGCATGGCGAGCTGTTCTTCGACGTGATCTTCAATTCGGCGGTCGCCATCAACCCGGTCAACGACCGCTGGTTCAAGGAGGAGCATCGCGCGGTGATCTGCGGCAGCGACGTGCCGCTGGTGGCGCCGACCGAGATGATCTTCTCCAAATCCTTCGTCCAGATGCGCCACAAGTACGACGGGCCGGATGTCGCCCATATGATCCTGAAGCAGCATGACAAAATCGACTGGAAACGGCTGCTCGCCCACATGGAGCAGTATTGGGAAGTGCTGCTGATCCACCTGCTGAACTTCCGGTTCATCTATCCGACCGAGCGCGACCGCGTGCCCGACTGGCTGGTGGCCGAGCTGCTGGAGCGGATGCAGGAGCGCGCCAAGCTGCCGGTCGCCCAGACCCGCATCTGCCGGGGCCGGCTGTTCTCGCGCGAGGATTACCTGATCGACGTCACCGAGTGGGGCTTCGCCGACGTGGTCGGGGAGGAGGGCACCAGGCAGAGCCTGAAGGAGAACGGGAATGGATGAGCGCAGGCTGACCGTCGCCGCCATCGGCGACATCCATGTCGGCGAGACCACGCAATATCCCTATCGCGAGCTGTTCCAGGAGATCGCCGGCAAGGCCGACGTGCTGGCGCTGTGCGGCGACCTGACCAACCACGGCAAGCCGCGCGAGGCGGAGATCCTGGCCGACGCCCTGCGCTCCATCGGCATTCCGGTGGTCGCGGTGTTCGGCAACCACGACTACGAATGCGGCCATCTGGAGGAGGTCCAGCACATCCTGACCCAGGCCGGGGTGCGGTTCCTCGACGGGGCGCCGCAGGAGATCGGCGGGGTGGGCTTCGCCGGGGTGAAGGGCTTCGGCGGCGGCTTCGGCAACCGGATGCTCGACAGCTTCGGCGAGCCGGCGATCAAACAGTTCGTCCATGAGGCGGTGAACGAGGCGATGCGGTTGGAGAGCGCGCTGCGGCAGTTGGACACCGAGCGGGTGTTCGTCGTGCTGCACTACGCCCCCATCGCCGCGACGGTGGAGGGGGAGCCGACGGAGATCTTCCCCTTCCTGGGATCGTCGCGGCTGGCGGAGACCATCGACCGCTTCGACAATGTGCGGGCGGTGGCGCACGGGCATGCGCATCACGGGAGCTACAGCGGGAAAACGCTGCGGGGGACGCCGGTCTACAATGTGGCGCAGACCATCCCCAAGGAGACCGGGCGGCCCTATGCGCTGATCGAGGTTTGAGGGCGGCAGATCGGGCTTCAAGCCGGCGCGAAGTCGGTCGACAGCGAAACCCGCCGCCAGCCATCGAGGATCGCCCGGTCGGCGGCGTGCTTGGCCTCGATCGCCGCGACCGTGTCGCTGCCGAGCGGCAGCCTGACCGGCGGGCCGGCGACATCGGCGAAGCTGACGAGCACATCGGCCAGCTTGGCGGGATCGCCGGGTTGGGCATGGTTGAGACCGGCGGCGATGGTCCGGACCTTTCCGGCGGTTTCGGCATAGTCGGCGATGATGGCCGGGCTGACCGACAGCGACACCGCGTCGAGGAAATCCGTACGGAAATAGCCCGGTTCGACGACGGTGACATGGATGCCGAGCGGCGCCAGTTCGGCGTGCAGCGCCTCCGACAGCCCTTCGACCGCGAATTTGGTGGAGCTGTAGACGCCGAAGCCGGCAGCGCCGCGATAGCCGCCGATCGAGGAGATGTTCAGGATACGGCCGGACCGCGCCTTGCGCATATGCGGCAGCACCGCGCGGGTGACGTTCAGCAAGCCGAACACGTTGGTGCGGTAGACCGCCTCGACCTCCGAGGCGCTCGCCTCCTCGACGGCGCCCATCAGGCCGAACCCGGCATTGTTGAGCAGGACGTCGATGGTCCCGAAACGCTCCACGGCGGAGGCCGCGGCGGCGGCTGCCTGATCTTCGCGGGTCACGTCGAGCGCGACCGGAAGCAGGTTGGGATGGTCGCCGAACCGGTCGGCGACGGCTTGCGGATTGCGGGCGGCGGCAACGACGGCGTCGCCCTTTTGCAGCGCGCGCTCGGCGACGAGTGCGCCGAAGCCGCGCGAGGCGCCGGTGATGAACCAGGTCTTCATGGTGGTTTTTCTCCTGATATCGCGGGGTATCGGGTTCAGGTTGGCGGATAATTAATTTCCCAGGGGGCATCCGCATCGGTGGCGAGGCGCCAGAAGAGGTCGGCGACGTCCCGCGCCTCCTGCGATCCCGGGCTGACGAGCGTCGCGACGGTGGCGGTGGCGATGCGCACGCCCCTGCCGGCAAGCGGTTCGGCCAGCGCCTGGACGATGTTGCGGAGCGCCACCTTGCCGACGCCAAGGCTGGCGTAGTTCTCGTGCGGGGCGACCGCGAGGCCGCCGCCGGTGACCAGGATCGTCCCCGTCCGGCCACCGAAGAGAGCGACGGCGGCGCGGATGGCATGCAGTCCGCCGGTGACGTTGATCGCCAGATCCTGCGTGACCTCCGTGTCGGTCATGCTGAACAGGTCCTGACGGCGCACCACGGCGGCGTTGAAATGGAGGGCGGTGAGGCCGCCGGTGAGGCGGTCCGCCTCGTCGAGCGCGGCACGGAGCGCCGCCGGGTCGGTGGCGTCGGCCGGGATCGCATGGGCGGTCACGCCCTGGGCGGACAGGTCGGCGGCGAGGCCGGCGAGACGTTCCGGGTTCCTGGCGGTGAGCACGACGGTCCAGCCCTCGCGGCCGAAGCGTCCAGCGACGGCCTGTCCGATGCCCGGACCGGCACCGACGATCATGATGGCCTTGGTCATGGCCGTTCCTTTCGGGGTTTCGTTTCGGGGTTTCCTCTCGGGGCTTCCGCCGGCCGGCTCCGACGGGGAGCTGCGGCCAGCCGGTGGGGGATGGATCAGGCGAGCAGCTCGGCCAGTTCGATCAGGTTGCCGAAGGGATCGCAGAAGAAGGCGAGCCGGCGGCTGATCGCAGGCAGTTCGAACGGCTCGGTCACGATGGTCACGCCACGCTCGCGCAGCGTCTCGACGGTGCGGTCGACGCTGTCGACATTCAGGCAGAAATGGTGGTAGCCGGCGTATTTCAGGCTGTCGCCGAGATCGCTGTAGGGGCGCACGTCCCGCGGGGCCGGGTCGCCGCCGCCCAGCACCTCGATGTAGAAATGGTCGTCGGTCGGCGGCGCCAGATAGGCCAGCTTCTCGTCGGCATAATCCCACTCGGCGACGACGCGGAAATCGAGCGTGTCGACGTAGAAGCGCTTGGCGGTTTCGAGGTCCGGCGTGCGGACCGCCACGTGATGGCCGCGCATGTCGGCGAAGGGGGACGCGCTGTTGCGGGCGGGGGGAGCGAAGTCGGCCATGCTCTTTCTCCTCTGGGTTGGCCCGGCACCCGCCGGGCTTGCGAGGAGAAATCTGCCGCTTTTCGATTGCGCTGATTAGTGAGACAGTTCTCGCATCAATGCTGAGCGGATTTCAGTAATGCGCACCACCGACCTTTCGGAACTGGCCGCCTTCGATGCGGTCGCTCGGCACCGCAGCTTCCGGCGGGCGGGGGAAGAGCGCGGCGTCACCGCGTCGGCGATCAGCCATGCGGTCGGCAATCTCGAAGCCCGCGTCGGCATCCGGCTGCTCAACCGGACCACCCGCAGCGTGTCGCTGACCGACGCCGGTGCAATGCTGCTGGCCCAGCTCTCGCCGGCCTTCAGCGAGATCGGTTCGGCGCTGGACGCGCTCAACCAGTTCCGCGACACGCCGTTCGGTAAGGTGCGGATCAACGCGCCCAACTCCATCGCGCCCTTCGTCTTCGGCCCGGTGATGGGAACGCTGATCGCGCAGAACCCGAAGCTGGAGCTGGAGATCGTCGCCACCGACCGGCTGGTGGACATCGTCGACGAAGGGTTCGACGCCGGCATCCGGCTGGGCGAAAGCCTGCGCGACGGCATGACGGCGGTGAAGATCAAGCCGAGGCTGAGGCTGACGGTCGTCGGCTCTCCGGCCTATTTCGAGACGCGGCCGGTTCCCAAGGTCCCCGCCGACCTGAAGGACCATGTCTGCATCCGCAACCTCTATCCCAGCGGCACGGCCTATGCCTGGGAATTCAGCCGGGCCAGCAAGATCATCGCGTTCGAGCCGGCCGGGCCGCTGTCGCTCGACGACCATGAACTGATGGTCGAGGCCGCCAGATCGGGCGTGGCGCTGGCCTATGTCTGGGAGGAGCGGGCGCGGCCCTTCATCGCGCGGGGCGAGCTGATCGAATGCCTCGCCTCCTGGTGCGCGCCCGAGGACTGGCTGTATCTCTACTACCCCACCCGCAAGCATTTGTCGGCCGGACTGCGGGCGGTCATCGAGGCGCTCCGGGTCTGAGGATGCCCGCCTCCCGCCCGCGCGCAAGGTTGGTTTGCGCGGAAGCGGGAGGCGGGGAAAGCCCCGCTCAGAACACCCAGAGCTGTTCAGGCGGCAGGTGCAGCCAGTGGGTGCCGGCGGCCAGCGGGCGGCCGAAGGCGCGCAGCGTCTGGTCGCCGCAGCGGAAGACATGCTCCCAGTGGCTGCCGAGATAGACCGAGGTCTCCAGCTCGGCTGGGACGCAGTTCTCTCCTTCGCCGTCCACCATCTCGACCTGTTCGAGGCGGATGACGCCGGTGGCCTCCTCCGACACGCCCTTGCCGGCGCGGTCCTTGCCCCACAGCGGGTGGCCGGACAGCTCGATGCGGGCGTAGCCGCCGCGCTTGTCCTGCACCCGGCTTTTGATCTGGTTGTTGACGCCCATGAACTCCGACGCGAACAGGCTGACCGGCTCGGTGTAGAGCTGTTCCGGCGTGCCAGCCTGGACGATACGGCCGCCGTCGAGCAGGACGATGCGGTCGGCGATCGCCATCGCCTCGACCTGATCGTGGGTGACGAAGACGGCGGTCAGGTTCATCCGCTTGATCAGCGTGCGGATCCAGATGCGGGCCTCCTCGCGCAGCTTGGCGTCGAGGTTCGACAGCGGCTCGTCGAGCAGGATGACCGGCGGGTTGTAGACCAGCGCGCGGGCCAGCGCCACGCGCTGCTGCTGGCCGCCCGACATCTGGTGCGGATAGCGGTCGCCGAGATGGCCGAGCCCGACGCCGTCCAGCACCGCGGCGACGCGCTGCTGGAGTTCGGCCTTGGCCACGTTGCGCAGGCGCAGGCCATAGGCGACGTTCTCGAACACCGTCTTGTGCGGCCACAGCGCGTAGGACTGGAAGACGAGGCCGAGGCCGCGCTTCTCCGACGGCACGTTGAGGCCGGCGGCGGCGTCGAACACCGGCTGGTCGCCGATGGAGATGACGCCCTTCTTCGGCTCCTCCAACCCGGCGATGGAGCGCAGCAACGTGGTCTTGCCGCTGCCCGACCGGCCGAGCAGGGCGACGATCTCGCCCTGGGCGAAGGTGGCGGTGATGCCCTTCAGGATCTCGTTGCTGCCGTAGGACAGGTGCAGGTCGTCGATGATGAGCTTAGCCATGGGAGCGTTTCCCGAAGAGCGACATCAGCAGCAGGCCGCCGCCGATCATCGCGATGTTGACGGTGGAGAGCGCGGTCACAAGGTCGACGGCACCGGTGCCCCACAGCGAGACCAGCAGCGAGCCGATCACTTCGGTGCCGGGGGCCAGCAGATAGACGCCCGTGGAGTATTCGCGCATGAAGGTGACGAAGATCAGCAGCCAGCTGGAGAACAGCCCGACCTTGACCAGCGGGATCGTCAGGTCGCGTGACACCCGGCCGGGGCTGGCGCCGACGATGCGGCCGGCCTCCTCCAGCTCGGGGCCGATCTGGAGCAGCGCGCCGCTGACCAGACGCATGCCGTAGGCGAGCCAGACCAGCGTGTAGGCGACCCAGATGGCGATCATGGTCTGGCGCAGCGGCGACAGGAAGGGCGTGAACAGGAAGACCCAGAAGATCGCCAGACCGGCGACGAGGCCCGGCATGGCGCGGGGCAGCAGGACCAGATAGTCCATCAGCCTGGTCCAACCCGACTGCCAGCGGTGGGCGGCGAGGTTCAGCATGGTGTAGACGCCGACCGACAGCGCCCCGCCGACGGACGCGATCAGCAGCGTGTTGACGATGCCGCGGGTCAGGTTGGGGAACTCCATCAGCTCGCGGAAATGCGCCAGCGTCAGCACGTCCAGCAGGTTGACGCCCTCGCCCCAGCTCGACACGAAGGCGCGCAGCACCAGACCGCTGATCGGGATCACCACGGTGAACAGCAGCCACGCGGTGATCATCGCCGCGGCCGGCCAGCGCCAGACGCCGATGGACACCGGCTTCTGCGCAGCGGCCTTGCCCTTCACCGAGACGTAGCGGTTGGCGGCACGCAGCAGGAAGCGCTGGAGCGCCACCAGCGGCAGGGCGATGCAGATGATCGCCACCACGACCACCGCCATCAGCTGGTATGAGGGCGTGCCCAGCTTGTTGGTCAGCTTGTAGAGGTAGGTCGCCAGCACCAGGATGCCCTCGGGGTCGCCCAGCACCAGCGGCAGGCCGAACAGCTCGAATCCCAGGAAGAAGACCAGCACGGCGGCGTAGAGGATGTTCGGCATCACCATCGGCAGGCTGACGGTCAGCGCCGTGCGCAGCGGGCCGGCGCCGGTCATGCGCGCCGCCTCCTCGACGTCGGAGCCCAGGCTGCGGAGCGCCGACGAGGTGTAGAGGAAGACGTGCGGGACGTGGGTCAGGCCGGCGATGACGATCAGCGTCGTCTTGGAATAGAGATACCAGGGGACGAAGCCGAAGACGCCCTTGAACCACAGCGTGACGAAGCCCGCCGGGCCGAGGCTGACCACGAAGCCGAAGGCCAGCACCACCGACGACACGAACATCGGCACGAGGATCACCGGCTCGATCCAGCGGCGGCCCGGCAAGTCGGTGCGGGCCATCAGGAAGGCGAGCATGGCGCCGACCGGCACCGCGATGGCGGTCATGCCGAAGGCAATGACGCACGAGTTGTAGAGGGCGTCGAAGAAATCCTCGTCATCCAGAACGAACTCGTAGGCGCTGAACGTGAAGGCGGTCTTGGGCTGGAAGAACGGCCCGTCGAGGAAGCTCTGGTAGACGACCAGGCCGATCGGGGCCAGCACGGCAATCGCCATGGCGACGATCACCGCGATGCGCGTCGCGCGGTTCATGGGGGATTTCCTTTTGGCGCAAATCTTCCCTCTCCCGCCTCTCGCACAAACTCCGTTTGTGCTGACGGCGTCAGGCGGATCGCAGATCCGCTGAGAGCCCCGGGAGAGGGAGGGGACCCGCGCCAAAGGCGCGGGGAGGGTGAGGGGTGAGGCGAGGATCAGGAACCACCCGGCTCCTTGGATCGCCCCTCACCCTTCCCGCCTTCGGCGGGCCCCTTCCCTCTCCCGGGGCGGGAGAGGGTGATTTCAGGTCGGACTAGATCACTTCCCCTGGAGGGCCTTCTGCCAGTCCTTCAGGAACTTCAGGCGCTTCACTTGGTCGAGGTAGGTCAGCAACTCCGGGCCGACATGGATCGGGCGAAGCGTGCTTTCCGGGATGCCGGCGGTCGGGTTGGCGCTCGCCAGGTCGGTGCGGATCGAGCCCATGTAGCGGGCCTGCATCGCCTGCTGGCCCTGCTTGGACAGCAGATAGTCGAGGAACAGCTTGGCGGCGTTCGGGTGCTTGGCGCCCTTCGGGATGAAGGCGATGCGCGACATCACGATGGTGTAGTCGGACGGCAGCACGATGCCCAGCGACTCCGGGTCCTTGTGCTGGCGCTCGTAGACGTAGGAGCCGATCATGTTGTAGCCGATGGTGTGCTCGCCGGAGGTCAGGCGCTCGATCATCGCGCCCGACGAGGTGTAGAGCTTCACCCCGGTCTGGCCCATCGCCTTCACCAGATCCCAGGTGTTCTTGTTCGCCTGCACGTCCTGGGTGATGTAGAGGAAGCCGACGCCGCTGCGCTCCGGATCGTAGGACGTGACCTTGCCCTTGTAGGCGTCCGGCTTCTCGGCAAGCAGCTTGGCGAGGTCGGCGTGGGTCTTCGGCACGTCGGCGGCGGGCACCACGCGCTTGTTGTAGGCGAAGACGATGGGCTCGGCGGTGGTGCCGAAGGCCTCGTTCTTATAGTTGGCCCAGTCGGGGATGCTCTTCGATTCGGGCGAGGTGTAGGACTGGGCGTAGCCGTCATTGACCAGCTTCATCTGCAGGTCCATCGCCGACGACCACATCAGGTCGGTGGTGCCGGTGTTGGCCGCCGCCTCGCTGATGAAGCGGTTGTACATCTCGGTCGAGTTCTGGTCGGCGTATTCCAGCTTGACCTTGGGATAGAGCGCCTCGAACCCCTTCAGCAGTTCCGACACGGCGGCCGCGTCGGTGGCGGAATAGATGCTGAGCGCGCCTTCCTGGTTCGCCGCCTCGATGATCTTGGCATAGGCGGGGTCGTAGCCGGCGGGGACCGACTGCGCCTGGGCGGTGCCGGCGGTGAAGGCGGGCACGGCGACAGTCAGGGCCGTCGCGACCAGAAGGGCCAGTTTGGTGCGCATCTCTTCCTCTCCTGCGGTTGGTTTCCACGGCGTCGTTGCGGGCCGGGTTGGTTGGGCTTACAAGCGGATTTGCCGTGACTATAGGCAATCAACCTGTCGCCAATCTGTCGCGGATGAAAATTGTTGGTGGAACGGAACAGGTGCGGTCGGATGATGGCCCATTCGGACGATAGGCGGCTCCTTTGCGCATCCTGATCGTGGAGGACGATGCGGCGCTGGCGCGCGGGGTGACCGGGGGGCTGAAGGCGGCCGGCTATGCCGTCGACCATGTCGCGTCGGGCGAGGACGCGGTGCGGCTGGAGCGGGCGGAGCCCTATGGGCTGGTGGTGCTGGACTTAGGACTGCCCGACCTGTCGGGGTTCGAGGTGCTGACCCGCATCCGCCGCCGCGGCTCCACCGTGCCGGTGATGATCCTGACCGCACGGGAGGCGGTGGCCGACCGGGTGAAGGGGCTGGATCTCGGCGCCGACGACTACCTGCTGAAGCCGTTCGACCCGGCGGAGTTCGAGGCGCGGGTGCGCGCCCTGGTGCGCCGCGGCCAGGGCACGCCGGTGCCGGAGCTGGCCTGCGGCGCCCTGCGCTACGACCGCTCCACCGCGACGGTGACGCTGAACGGCCGGGTGCTGGACTTGCGCAAGCGCGAGCTGGCGGTGCTGGAGGGGCTGATCACGCGGGCCGGCAAGGTGGTGCCGAAGGACCGGCTGGCCGGCGAGGTGTTCGGCTTCGACGAGCCGGTGGCGCCGAACGCCATCGAGCTGTATGTCGCCCGGCTGCGCAAGAAGCTGGAGCCGGACGGGCCGCAGATCCGCACCATCCGCGGGCTGGGCTACCTGATGGAAAATGCCTGATGGCGGCCATCCGGGTGGGCCGGCCGGAGCGGGTGCCGCCACATGTGCCATCTCTGCGCCGCCGGCTGCTGACCCGGCTGCTGGTGCCGCTGGGGGCGCTGGCGGTCGGGCTGGGCGTCGGCGGGTCGGCGCTGATCCACGGTTTCGTGCAGTCCACCCATGACCGGCTGCTCGCCGGCTCGACGCTCGCCATCGCCGAGAGGCTGGCCGTGGGGGACGACGACGGCGAGGTGACGGTCGATCTGCCGGCCGTCGCCTTCGGCATGCTGGAGAGCCAGGCCCGCGACAACATCTATTACAACGTCGCCCATGAGGGCGGGGTCATCACCGGCTATCTCGACCTGCCGCTGCCGGACATCCAGGCGATGCCGGCCAACGTCACGGTGTTCCGCGACGCCTCCTATCACGGCCATCCGGTGCGGGTGGCGGCGCAGGTCCGGCGGCTCTACGGCGTGCCGCAGCCGGTGCTGGTCCAGGTGGCGGAGACGACCGCGGGACGGCGCGCGTTGGAGGTCGATCTGCTGCTGTGGCTGACCCTGCTGGAGGTGGCGCTGGTCGGCGGCAGCGGGATGCTGGTGTGGGGCGCGGTCGGCCGCGGGCTGGCGCCGCTGAAGCGGCTGCGCCGGGTGATCGACGACCGCTCGGCGCGCGGCGGAATGGCATTGGTGCCGCTGCCGCTGGCGGTGGTGCCGGCGGAGGTGCTGCCGCTGGTGGTCGCCATCAACGGGCTGCTGGCCCGGCTGGACCAGTCCATCGGCACGATGCGGCGCTTCACCGCCGACGCCTCGCACCAGCTGCGCACGCCGCTGGCGGTGCTGCGCACCCATCTGGCCCTGCTGCGCCGCTACGGCACCGACAGCGCGGAAGGGCGCGCGGCGCTGGACGACGTCGAGGGGGCGGTGAAGCGGCTGGAGCGGCTGCTGGTCCAGCTGCTGGCGCTGGCCCGCGCCGACGAGGATTCGCCGGTGGTTCCCGCCGCCCCGGAGGTGACGGACCTGATGCAGGTGGCGATGGAGGTCGCCGCCGAGCAGGTGCCGGCGGCGCTGGCCCAGGATGTCGAGGTGCGCTTCGAGGGGCCCGAGGACGGCAGCGCCCTGCGGGTCGCCGGGAATGCCGTGCTGGTGGGGGAGTTGCTGGGCAATTTGCTGGACAACGCCATCCGCTACAACCGGCCGGGCGGCACGGTGACGGTGCGGGTCGCGGAAGAACCGGCAACGGGGCCGGTGATGGAAGTCGAGGACGACGGCCCCGGCATCCCGGAGGCGGAGCGCGGGCGGGTGTTCGAACGCTTCTACCGCCTGGACCGTCCGGGCGAGCCGCCGCGCACCGGCAGCGGGCTGGGGCTGGCCATCGTCCGCGCCCTGGCCGACCGGCTGGGGGCGTCGGTCCGGCTGGATGCCGGAGCCGAGGGCAAGGGGCTGAAGGTGACGGTGACCCTGCGGGGGGCGTCGGGCGAGGCCTGTGGTTTGCCCGAAATCTCCCTCTCCCCCCCGGGGAGAGGGGATTAGGCCATGCCCCACGCGCTGCCATGACAATTTTGTTAACCTGAGCTGCGCGGATATTCCGCCGGCTTCCATTGCCAGTTCGCAGCTGCGGGACTATCTGACCGCTCCGCAAGGCCTGCGCTGGCAAGGTGTTGGAAGTAAATACAGTCCGAACCACGGACGAATATTTTTTCCTCATCCCGGCACGGCCCACGGAAGAAAGAAACGGCTCCCGGCGTCTATTGCCCAGGAGACCGCACAATAAGGGTCTGGCCGCTCATCGAACCGGGCGGCCGAAAGAGGTTAGGGAAAGGGTCTGTCGCTATGCTTTGCAACATCGTCACCGTCGCCTCGTTGGGCGTTCTTTTGCTGTCGGGTATCGGCTTCAGCGTCACCAAGGCGCCGAAGCAGGACCGCCAGCACGAAACCGACATGCCTCGCCGCATGGCGGACGAGAACATCATGGGGTGATGTGGGGTCTTTACTGTGACCGTCGGGCTTTCCGGCAGTCACGAAGGTGATGGAGTCCCCCTCTCCCGTCCCGGGAGAGGGAGGGTGAGGGGTAACGTAAGACTCCCGAACCGCATGGTTCCTTGGATCACCCCTCACCCTTCCCAAGCTTTGCTTGGGCCCCTTCCCTCTCCCGGGGCGGGAGAGGGACCTTAACCGGCATCAAGCCTCCAAAATCTTATCCAGCGTGATGGGCAGGTCGCAGAGGCGCTTGCCGGTCGCATGGTAAATCGCGTTGGCGATGGCGGCGGGGACGCCGACGATGCCGATCTCGCCGACACCCTTGGCGCCCAGCGGGTTGACGATGTCGTCATGCTCCTCGACGAAGATGACGTCGATGTCGTGGACGTCGGCGTTCACCGGGATGTGATACTCGCCGAAATCGTGGTTCATGAACCGGCCCAGCCGCTGGTCGATCATCGATTCCTCCTCCAGCGCCATGCCGATGCCCCACACCACCGCACCCAGGACCTGGCTGCGCGCCGTCTTGGGATTGATGATGCGACCGGCGGCCACCGCGCTGACCACGCGGGTCACCTGCACGGTGCCGAGATCCTCGTCCACCCGCACCTCCGCGAAGATGGCGGAGTGGGTGCCGAGCGCATGCTGCATCTGCGACTTGTAATAGGGGATCGAGCGCGCCTCGTCCTCCAGCACCGGCAGATCGTTGGCGCGCATCACCTCGGTGATCGACAGGCGCCAGGACGGGTCCGCCTTGGCGATCAGGAAGCCGTCGGCGAAGATCAGCTCATCGGCCTTCAGCCCCTTCAAAGGACCGTCGTTCAGCCCGGCCGCCAGACCGGCCAGCCTGTCGCGCAGCCGGTCGCAGACCGCCTTCACGGCTGAGCCGACCGACGACACCGTCCACGACCCGCCCTGCAACGGCGCCATCGGCAGGTTGGTGTCGCCGAGCTGGAAGGACACCTTCTCGATCGGCAGGCCCAGGATGTCGGCGGCGATCTGCGTCATCGCCGTGTAGGTGCCGGGACCGATGTCGGCGGTGGCGCTGCCCACCGTCAGCGTGCCGTCGATGCCAAGCCTGGCCGACGCCACCGCCTGCCCCTGCATGGCGTCCCACACGCCGGTCGCCATGCCCCAGCCGACCAGCTGCCGGCCCTCGCGCATCGAGCGCGGGGCATGGCTGCGCCTGTGCCAGCCGAACCGTTCGGCGCCCTGTTGGAAGCAGGCGCGCAGCTCCTTGCTGGAAAAGGGCTTGCCGGTGTTGGGATCGACCTCGGTGTAGTTCTTCAGCCGCAGCTCCAGCGGGTCCATGCCGAGCTTGGCCGCCAGCTCGTCCATGGCGATCTCCAGCGCCGGGACGCCGATGGCCGCACCGGGAGCCCGCTGGTCGAGCGGGGTGTGGGTGTCCATCCGCGCCAGCTTGTAGTCCAGCCGGACATTGTCGCACTTGTACTGCTGGCCCGACCAGTTGACGACGACCTCGACGTAGTTTTCGGTCTGCGAGGTTTCCTGCACCGCCTCGTGGATGACGGCGGTGAGAGTGCCGTCCCTCTTCGCCCCCAGCGCCACGCGCTGGAGCGTTTCCGGGCGGTGGCCGAAGCTGAACATCTGCGGGCGAGTCAGCTCGACCCGGACCGAGCGCTTCAGCGCGGTCGCCGCCAGCACCGCCATGAACAGCTGGTGCTGCGGCCGCAGGCCGGAGCCGAAGGCGCCGCCGACGAAGGGCGAGATCACCCGCACCGCGTCGGTGGCGAGGTTGAAGACGTTGCAGACATAGGTCTGGGTGTTGATCGGCCCCTGCGTCTTGTCATGGACGGTCAGGCTGCCGTCATTGTGGTAGATGACGGTGGAGGCGTGCATCTCCATCGGGTTGTGATGCTCGACCGCCTGGGAGAAGTTCAGGTCGACGCTGACCTCCGCCTCGGCCAGCGCCGTGTCGGCGTCGCCGCGCGGCTTGGGCGGGGGCTGGAAGCCGCCCTTGTCCTTGCCGGGGGTGAAGGCGTCGGCCTTGGCCGCACGCAGGTCGGTCTGGTGCTCGTCCGCCTCGTAAGTGACGTGGATCAGGCGGGCGGCGTAGCGCGCCAGCTCGAAGCTCTCCGCCACCACCAGGGCGATGGGCTGGAGCGCATGGTGGATCGTCGCGTCGTAGAGCGGGCGGAAGGGCGAGCCCTTCGGCGCGTCGTCGTCCTTCCACTTGCGGTCGAACCAGGGCAGGCTCGGCCGGTTCTCGTGGGTGAAGACCTGGAAGACGCCGGGAAGCGCCAGCGCCTTCGCGGTGTCGATGGCAAGGATGCGGCCGCGGGCGATGGCGCTGGAGACGATGGAACCGTGGGCGAGGCCGGGCGTGTTGAACTCCGCCGCGTATTTGGCGCCGCCGGTCACCTTTAGCCGGCCGTCGACGCGGCTGACGGGCTTGCCGATCTGCGAACCGGGGCGAGTGTCGGGGCGCTCCAGCGGATCGGGAATGGTCGGTTTGGCGATCATGAGTGCTCCACTCCGGCGGCTTCGGCCAGCGCCCGGACGATGGCGCGCTCGGCAAGTCCGATCTTGAAGGCGTTGTGGGACTGGCCCCTGGCGTCGCGCAGCAGGACGCGCGCGGCCTCGCGGAAGGTCTCCAGCGAGGCGGGCTTGCCGGCCAGCTCGGCTTCGGCCGCCGGGTCGCGCCAGGGCCTGTGGGCGACGCCGCCGAGCGCCAGCCTTGCAGTGCGGATCGTCTGGCCGTCCATCTTCAGGGCGGCGGCCACCGACACCAGCGCGAAGGCGTAGGAGGCGCGGTCGCGGACCTTCAGGTAGGTCGAGTGCGGGGCGAAGCCCTCGGGCGGCAGGTCGATGGCGGTGATCAGCTCGTCGGCGGCGAGGCTGCTGTCGATGTGCGGGGTGTCGCCGGGCAGGCGGTGGAACTCGGCGAAGGGAATGGTGCGCGCGCCGTTGAGGCCGCTGACGCGGACGACGGCGTCCAGCGCCGCCAGCGCCACGCACATGTCGGACGGGTGGACGGCGATGCAGCGGTCGCTGGCGCCCAGGATGGCGTGGATGCGGTTGACCCCGGTCAGCGCGCCGCAGCCGGTCCCCGGCTCCCGTTTGTTGCAGGGGGTGCCGGTGTCGTAGAAGTAATAGCAGCGCGTGCGTTGCAGCAGGTTGCCGCCGTTGGTCGCCATGTTGCGCAGCTGGGCCGAGGCGCCGGCCAGGATCGCCTTCGACAGCATCGGATAGCGCGCCTGCACCCGCACGTCATAGGCGGTGTCGGCATTGCGGGCGAGCGCGCCGAGGCGCAGCCCGCCGCCTTCGGTGTCCTCGATGCGGTCGAGGCCGAGGCGGGAGATGTCGACCAGACGCTCCGGCCGCATCACGTCGGCCTTCATCAGGTCGAGCAGGTTGGTGCCGCCGGCGACGAACTTCACCGCCGCCTCGGTCGTCGTGCCGGGCTGGCCGGCGACGACGCTGAGCGCCGCATCGACGCTGTCGGGACGCTCGTAGGAGAAGGCCCTCATGGCGTGCCTCCGTCCTTGGTTGCCGGCTGCGCGTCCATCACCTGCCGGATGGCGGCGACGATGTTGGGATAGGCGCCGCAGCGGCAGAGGTTGCCGCTCATCAGTTCGCGGATGTCGTCGTCGGTCTTGGCGTGCCCTTCCTCCAGCAGGCCGACGGCGGAACAGATCTGGCCGGGCGTGCAGTAGCCGCACTGGAAGGCGTCCTGCTCGACGAAGGCCTCCTGCAACGGGTGGAGCGCGTCGCCGCTGGCAAGCCCTTCGATGGTGGTCACCGTCCGCCCCTCCGCCATCACCGCCAGGGTCAGGCAGGAGTTGATGCGGCGGCCGTCCACCAGCACGGTGCAGGCGCCGCACTGGCCATGGTCGCAGCCCTTCTTGGTGCCGGTCAGGTCGAGATACAGGCGCAGGGCGTCGAGCAGGCTGGTCCAGGGGGCGACGCGCAGGGTCTTGCGGCTGCCGTTGATGGTGAGCGTAACGTCCATCGCCTCGGGCATCGCCTCGGGAGGAGGGGCGGGCTGTTTGCGGGCGTGGCCCTGGAAGGCTGGACCTGTTGGCTGGGACATGACCGCTCCGACTGCTGGCAGGGGGTTCCACGAAAGGGATCCCGCAGGTAACAGCCCCCCTTCCGCTGCGTTCCGTGACGGCGCCCGGTTCCCTCTCCCGCCCCGGGAGAGGGAAGGGGGCCGCCGCAAAGCGGTGGGAAGGGTGAGGGGTCAGACACAGAGCCATGCGGTTCGGGAATCTTGGATTCCCCCTCACCCTCCCCACCTCCGGTGGGTCCCCTCCCTCTCCCGGGGCGGGAGAGGGCACGCAATTCGCGGAGTCCCCTGCCATGAAACTTTCCGGTTCCTGCCGCTGCGGCGCCGTTCGTTTTACGCTGAACTCGCCGACGCCGGTCCCCTACATGCGCTGCTACTGCACCATCTGCCGCAAGAGTGCCGGCGGCGGGGGATACGCCATCAATCTCGGCGGCGATGCCGACACGCTGGAGGTCGAGGGGCGCGAGGCGGTGGCGACGTGGCGGGCGCCCATCGAAGACCCCGATCATCCGGGCCAGACCCATCTGGGCCCGTCGCACCGGCATTTCTGCACGAAATGCGGCACGGCGCTGTGGGCGGAGGATCCGGCCTGGCCGGAGCTGGTCCATCCCTTCGCCTCGGCCATCGACACGCCGCTGCCGACCCCGCCGGAGCAGGTCCACATCATGCTGGACTTCAAGGCGCCGTGGGTGGAGGTGCCGCAAGGCCCCAACGACGTGCAGTTCGCCCGCTATCCGGAGGAATCGCTGGAGGACTGGCACCGGCGGCACGGGCTGCTCGACCGGTAGACACCGCGCGGTGGCGCGGTTGCTGGGGTGGCTGGCGCTGCTGGTCCTGCTGGCGCTGGGCGGGGCGGCGGCCGGGGTGTGGGCCGGGCTGATCGCGGTGCCGTCCCGCTACGACCCGTGGGCGCGGCTCGATCTGCGGGCGGAGCCGGACTGGCTGACCGGCTTCAAGCTGGCGCGGCTGACCGGCGAGCCGGAGCAATGCCGGGCGGCGCTGGGCGAAACGGGCCTGCGCTTCACCGCCCTGCCCGACCGCCCGTCGGACGAGAACTGCGCGCTCAGCGGCGTGGTGCGGGTGGCGCGGTCGGACCTTTCCGCGCCGGGGGTGGCCTTCAGCAGCGGTTTCATCGCCACCTGCGGGCTGGCCGCCGCCTGGACCCTGTTCGAGGCGAACGCCCTCCAGCCGGCGGCACAGCGGCATTTCGGGCAGAGGGTGGCGCGGGTCGAGCATCTCGGCACCTATGCCTGCCGCAACGTCTATGGCCGGGCGGACGGGCGGCGCAGCGAGCATGCGACGGCCAACGCCATCGACCTCGCCGCCTTCGTGCTGGCCGACGGGACGCGGATCGGCGTGCTGGCCGACTGGGAGGTGAAAGGAGGCAACGGGGCGGACGGGCGCAAGGCGGCCTTCCTGCGCGACCTGCGCAACGGTGCCTGCCGCTTCTTCGACGTGGTGCTGGGCCCCGACTACAACGAGGCGCACCGCAACCATTTCCACCTCGACATGGGCGCCTTCCGCACCTGCCGTTAACGTCCATCCATTCGGACTATATCTGCTGGGTGCGTCAACGATTCTACGAAAGAAAGGGTTATCTCCCGCCGGCTTTGGCCTCACCATCATTATAAGAATCGGCAGAATAAAACTGGGAGGAGGCCGATGTTGACTTTGCTTTATCGAAGCGATGCGGTGCCCCTGCTGCCTTTTTCGGCATTGGCGGACATTTGTGTGCGAAGCTCCACAAGGAATCGTCATCTGGGTGTGACCGGTTTCCTTGTTGAGCATGAGGGAACCTTCCTTCAAGTCCTGGAAGGCGAGCCGGATGCCGTGAATGGATTGTTCGGCCGCATTACGCATGACGAGCGGCACTGCAACATGGCGGTGCTGGGCCGGTGGGAACGGCCGGGACGGGCCTTCGGCTTCTGGGCGATGAATTTCGGCCCGCTGGACGACCCGGCCTTCTGGCAGGGCGAGTTCGCCGAACTGCGCGACGGCGCGGCCTTCCGGCGCAGGAGCGGCGATGCCGAAACCGCGCTGGCCGTTCTGTGCCGCGCCTATGTCTTCGCCGGCACGGTGGCGGGCACCGACCCGGTGATCCGCGGCTTCGTAATGGGCTTTCCGCCGGCAGCGAGGCAGCCGGTGAAGGTGTGAAGGGCAAGTGTGAAGGACCAAGCCCCTGATCGGGCTGGATGGTTTGAATTGATCCCTTGACGGGACGGCGCCTGCTCGTGCCATCGTCGCCCTCGCCCCGGCCCCCGTGGCCAGCCGCCGAGGAGAACCCCGTCGATGACCGCCCTGCGGCGTCTGTCCGCCCCTGCCCTGGTCCTGGCCCTTCTGGCGGCCCTGGTCGCCGCGAAGCCATGGCTGCACCGCCATCTGGAGCCGCTGGTCGGCCCGGATCTCAGCAGCGGGTTCGACATCGCCGTCGCGTCTGCCTCCTGGCTGGTCGCCGCCTGGGGCGGAGCACGGCTGATCGATCTGCTGGCGGCCGGCAACGGCGGGATCGGCCCCGACGGCGCGCCGCGGCCGCCGCGCATCCCGCGGCTGCTCGCCGATTTGATGCGCTTCTTCGTCTATGGCGTCGCCGTGGTGGCGATCCTGGCCTTCGTGTTCGAGCAGCCGGTGACCGGCCTGCTGGCGACCTCCGGCGTCGCCATCGCCGTGCTGGGCTTCGCGCTGCGCAACATGATCGCCGACATCTTCGCCGGCATCGCGCTGAACATCGAACACCCCTACCGCATCGGCGACTGGCTGGAGCTGTCGCCCGGCGTGTCGGGGCGGGTGGACGAGATCAACTGGCGCGCCACCCGGCTGATCGCCGGCGACGGCACCGCCATCGTCGTGCCGAACGGCATCGTCGCCGGCAGCCGCTTCGTCAATTACAGCCGCCCCAGCCCGGCTTTCCGCACCACCGTGCCGATCCTGCTGGACCAGGAGGTGCCGGTGGAGCGCGCCAAGCGCATCCTGCTGTCGGCCATGCTGTGTGCCGACGGCGTGCTGACCACCCCGCGGCCCGACGTGGTGGTGGAGGCGGTGACGCCCAACGGCATCTCCTATCTGGCGCGCTACTGGCTGGACGATTTCGGGCGGGTGGCGCTGGTGCGCGATTCCGTGCTGGCGGCGGTGGTGGGCAACCTCGCCCGCGCCGGGATCGAGCCGGCCCGGCCCAAGCAGGAGATCCGCCGCCGCCAGCCGGCATTGCCCGACACCGACACCCTGCGCCGCGGCCTGCTGCGCCAGACCGAGCTGTTCGACGCCTTCGACGACGACGAGGTCGACGCGCTGGCCCTGGCGATGCGGCAGATCCATGTGCCGGCCGGGTCGCCGGCCGTCCGCCAGGGCGATGCCGGAGAATCGCTGTTCGTCATCGCCGAGGGCGTGTTCGACGTGCAGGTCGCCGCCCCCGCTCCCGCTTTCGCCGCCCCTGCTTTCGCCACCGATGCCATGGACGGGCAGCGGCCGGGAATGCTGCATCTGACGCGGCTTCGGCCGGGCGACCTGTTCGGCGAGATGTCGCTGCTGACCGGCCAGCCGCGCAGCGCCTCGGTGGTCGCCTGCACCGATTCCGTGGTGTTCGAGCTGGCGCGGAGCCATCTCGACCCGGTGCTGCGCCGCCGGCCGGAACTGGCCGAACGGCTGGCCGAGCTGATGGCCGAGCGCCAGAGCCGCAACGCCGCCGAAACCAACCGCCAGCAGGGCGCCGCACCGCCGCCGCCGGTGGAATCGCAGGCCCTGCTGACCCGGCTGCGCGGCTTCTTCGGGCTGTAGACCGCCCGCCGCAAGGGAACCTTGAGCCCTGCCAGCCGTTGTTCCACGCGGGTAGCGGTGGTGCAGTTCGGCCCTTTTTCACGGGTCTGGCGCCCCTTCGTCCTGAACCAACGAGGAGGCTCGACAGCCGATGTGCGGAGTGAGTGGCGAGATTCGTTTCAAATCCGGCGAGGCGGCGAGCACGGCCGCCGTCCAGGCCATGTGCGACCGGTTGGCGCCGCGCGGGCCGGACGGCCATGGCCTGTTCGCCCATGGGCGCGTCGCCTTCGGCCATCGCCGGCTGAAGATCATCGACCTCAGCGAGGCATCGCAGCAGCCGATGGTCGATTCCGCGCTGGGTCTCGCCATCGTCTTCAACGGCTGCATCTACAACCACCGGGAGCTGCGAGAAGAGCTGGCCGGGCTCGGCTACAGCTTTTTCTCCGACGGCGACACCGAGGTCCTGATCAAGGCCTATCACGCCTGGGGACCGGATTTCGTCAAGCGCATGAACGGCATGTTCGCCTTCGCCATCCACGAGCGCGACAGCGGCCGGGTGGTGCTGGGCCGCGACCGGCTGGGCATCAAGCCGCTGTATCTGGCGGACATTCCGGGGGGCTTGCGCTTCGCCTCCTCCCTGCCGGCGCTGGTGGCGTCGGGGGGGATCGACACCGACGTCGATCCGGTGGCGCTGCACCATTACATGAGCTTCCACGCCGTCGTTCCGGCGCCCCACACCATCCTGAAGGGCGTGCGGAAGCTGCCGCCCGCCACAGTGCTGGTGGTGGAGCCGGACGGCACCAAGCGCGAACACACCTACTGGTCGCTGACCTTCGGTCCGCAGGCCGGCGACGAGGGCCGCGACTTCGCCGAGTGGCGCGAGCTGGTGCTGGAGACGCTGACCCGCGCGGTGCGCCGCCGGCTGGTCGCCGATGTGCCGGTCGGCGTGCTGCTGTCGGGCGGGCTGGACAGCTCGCTGATCACCGCCCTGCTGGCCGAAAACGGGCAGAGCGGGCTGAAGACCTTCTCCATCGGCTTCGAGACGGTGGGCGACGAGCGCGGCGACGAGTTCCAGTATTCCGACATCGTCGCCCGGCATTTCGGCACCGACCACCACCGCCTGTTCGTCGACAGCGCCCGCGCCCTGCCGGAGCTGACCGACTGCGTCCGCGCCATGTCGGAGCCGATGGTCAGCCACGACAACATCGGCTTCTTCCTGCTGTCTCAGGAGGTGGCGAAGCAGGTGAAGGTGGTGCAGTCGGGCCAGGGCGCCGACGAGGTGTTCGGCGGCTATCACTGGTATCCGCCGCTGCTGGAGAGCAGGGACGCCGTCGGCGATTACGCCCGCGTCTTCTTCGACCGCGACCATGCGGAGATGGCCGAGGCGCTCGACCCGAGGTTCATCGGCCCGAGATTCATCGAAGACGATCATTCCCGCCGCTGGCTGGAACAACGTTTCGCCATGCCGGGCGCCGAGCGGCCGGTGGACAAGGCGCTGCGGCTCGACACCACGGTGATGCTGGTCGACGATCCGGTGAAGCGCGTCGACAACATGACGATGGCCGCCGGACTGGAAGCGCGCGTGCCCTTCCTCGACCATGAGCTGGTGGAGCTGGCCGCCCGCATCCCGGCGGAGATGAAGCTGCCCGACGGCGGCAAGTATGTGCTGAAGGAAGCGGCGCGAAGCGTGGTGCCCGCGGCGGTGATCGACCGGCCGAAGGGCTATTTCCCGGTGCCGGCGCTGAAATACCTGCGCGGCCCCTTCCTGGAACGGGTGCGCGACGTGCTGAACGCCCCGTCGGCGCGCCAGCGCGGGCTGTTCCGCCGCGACTATCTCGACCGGCTGCTGGCCGATCCGGAACGCCACATCACGCCGCTCAGGGGATCGAAGCTGTGGCAGGTCGCCCTGCTGGAATTCTGGTTCCAGGAACAGGGCCTGTAAGCAGGCGACTCAAAACGACCGACGCTCCGCCGGCACATCCGGATGCGGGCCCCTGAAGGGGACCCCGGATGTTGCCAATGCGTGGAGCCGCATCCGACGACCAGGGGGATCCCATGAGCTACGCCCGCGTGAAACCGCACCGGCTGGAACGCGCCGCCAGCGCCACCCTGCGCCACACCCGCCGCTACACCGGCCGGCCACCGGCGGGAGAGACCGGAGCCGACGCGCCGCGCGCCGATGTGGTGGTGGATTGCGGCTGGGGACGGCTGATCTTCGCCCACACCTTCGACGATCTCGACCGCATGATCGAGACTCTGCGGCAGGAGGCGCCGGGCACCCGCGACATCGTCTTCTATCTGCAGGACCCCCATGTTGCCCTGTCGCGCGCACCGCAGGAGCTGTTTCTCGACCCCTCCCACACCTTCCGCCTGTGGCTGACCGACTACCGGCCGTCGCGGCGCCGGCCGAAGGGCTACAGCGTCCGCCGGCTGCGCACGCGCGAGGATGCCGAGGGGGTGCAGCGCATCTATGCCCGGCGGCGGATGGTGCCGGTCTCCTCCTCCTTCCTGGTGGCGTCGCGCAACAGCCGGGTGCTGACCCATTTCGTCGCCTGCGACGACGCCACCGGCGAGATCATCGGCTCGGTGACGGCGGTGGACCATGCCCATGCCTATGGCGACCCGGAAAACGGCAGCTCGCTCTGGTGCCTGGCGGTCGATCCGCAGGCCTCGTTTCCGGGGATCGGCGAGACGCTGGTCCGCACGGTGGCGGAGCATGTACAGGCGCGCGGCCGTGCCTTCCTCGATTTGTCGGTTCTGCACGACAACGAGAGCGCCATCGCGCTCTATGAGAAGCTGAACTTCCGCCGGATTCCGGCCTTTGCGCTGAAGACCAGGAACCCGATCAACGAGCGGCTGTTCACCGGCCCGCAGCCGGGCGAGCAGTTGAACCCCTATGCCACCATCATCGTCAACGAGGCGCGGCGGCGCGGCATCGGCGTCGATGTGCTGGATGCCGAGGCCGGCTATTTCTGCCTGACCTGGGGCGGGCGCAGCGTGGTGTGCCGGGAATCGCTGAGCGAACTGACCAGCGCCGTCGCCATGAGCCGCTGCGACGACAAGGCGGTGACGCGGCGCGTTCTGGAGCGCGCCAGCCTGAAGGTCCCAGCCCAGGCGGTGGCGGGCGAGCCGGACGAGAATGCCGCCTTCCTGGCGACCCATGGCCGCATCGTGATCAAGCCGGCACGCGGCGAGCAGGGCCGCGGCATCACGGTGGACGTGCGGGACGCCGAGACGATGGAGCGCGCCATCGCATCGGCCCGCCAGCATTGCGACACGGTGCTTCTGGAGCAGTTTTATGAGGGGCAGGATCTGCGGATCATCGTCATCGACAAGAAGGTGGTGGCCGCCGCGGTGCGCCGCCCGGCCGAGGTGACCGGCGACGGCAGCCACACGGTGCGCGAACTGATCGAGGCGCAGAGCCGCCGCCGCGCCGCAGCCACCGGCGGCGAAAGCCACATCCCGCTGGACGCCGAGACCGACCGCTGCCTCGCCGCCGCCAGGAAGAGTTTGGACGACGTGCTGGCGGCGGGCGAGGTGCTGCCGGTGCGCAAGACGGCGAACCTGCACACCGGCGGCACCATCCACGACGTGACCGACAGCCTGCACCCGGAACTGGTGGAGGTGGCGACGGTGGCAGCCCGCGCGCTGGACATTCCGGTGGTGGGCTTCGACCTGCTGGTCGAGGCGCCGGAGCGGCCGGGCCATGTCTTCATCGAGGCGAACGAGCGTCCGGGCCTCGCCAACCACGAACCCCAGCCGACGGCGGAACGTTTCGTCGATATGCTGTTCCCACAGACGCGGGGGGTGCTGTGAGGCCGGCACTCGCCGCGCCACTATCCTGAGGAGGAAAATCCGACCATGGCCGTGCCGCTGCCCATCGACATGGGCTATGTCACCGACGTCCTTTACCGGCTGCTGACGACGCCGAGCCCGACCGGCCACACCGGCGACGTGGTGCGGCTGTGCTGCGCCGAGCTGGAGCGGATGGGCATCCCCTATGAGCTGACGCGGCGCGGCGCCATCCGGGCCGACCTGAAGGGCGTGCGCTCCACCCCCGACCGGGCGCTGGTCGCCCATGTCGACACGCTGGGCGCCCAGGTGAAGATGCTGAAGGACAATGGCCGGATGGAGCTGGTGCCCATCGGCCACTGGTCGTCGCGCTTCGCCGAGGGGGCGCGCTGCACCGTTCTGACCGACCGCGGCCCCTGGCGCGGCACCATCCTGCCGCTGAAGGCGTCGGGCCACACCTTCAACAAGGAGGTCGACAGCCAGCCGGTCACCTGGCAGCAGGTGGAGCTGCGCGTCGACGCCCCGGTCGCCAACCGGCGCGATCTGGAGGAGCGCGGCTTCAACATCGGCGACATCGTGTCGATCGACCCGCAGCCGGAATTCCTGGAGAACGGCTACATCGTCTCGCGCCATCTCGACGACAAGGCGGGGGTGGCGGTGATGCTGGGCGCGGCGAAGGCGGTGGTCGATGCCGGGGCCGCCCTGCCGGTGGACTGCCACCTGCTGTTCACCATCTCCGAGGAGGTCGGGTCCGGCGCCTCGTCCATCCTGCATCAGGACGTGGCGGAGATGGTGACCATCGACAACGGCACCACTGCGCCGGGACAGAACAGCAGCGAGTACGGCGTCACCATCGCCATGGCCGACAGCACCGGCCCCTTCGACATGGCGCTGACCCATTCGCTGATCGCGCTGTGTCAGGCGCAGAACATCCCGCACCAGCGCGACGTCTTCCGCTATTACCGCTGCGACAGCGCGTCGGCCATCGAGGCCGGCAACGACATCCGCACGGCGCTGGTCTGCTTCGGCATCGACGCCTCGCACGGCTACGAGCGCATCCATGCCGACGCGCTGGAAAGCCTGGTGCGGCTACTGGTGCTGTACCTGCAAAGCCCGCCCAGGGATTGAGGGCGGGATTGAGGGGGACGTGACTGGCCTGCTAGACTGGACCCGCTACGGAGAGGACGATATGGCGGGCGCCGAGGGACATGAGCATCTTCGCGCACCGGAAGTGCCGGACGAATTGCTGCGTCCGGTGATTGCCCATTTCCAACCGCGGAAAGTGATCCTGTTCGGGTCGCAGGCAAGGGGCGATGCCGGCGACGACAGCGACTATGACCTGTTCGTGATCGTCGAGGACGATACGCCGCCGGAACGGCTTTCCTGGCGCAGCAAGTACGAAGCCCGCAAGACCTATCACCGGGCGGTCGACATCGTCGCCTGCCGTGCTTCGGTCTTCGAGCGCAAGCGCGGCGTTGCCGGCTCGCTTTCCCACATCGCCGACCGCGAAGGGGTTGTCGTCTATGAACGACAATGACCGCTCGGCGAGTCTGGAAGAGGCCCGCCGCTGGTGGAGGGTGGCCGCGGAGGATCGGCGGGTGGCGCAGGCGTGCCTCGCCATGGATCCACCCTCATTGGGGAACGCCGCCTACCACTGCCAACAGGCTGCCGAGAAGCTGATGAAGGGTCTGCTCGTGTCGGCTGGTCTGGGATTCCGCAAGGTCCACGACCTCGACGAATTGGCCTCGGTCACCGCCCCACTCTATCCGGAGCTTGCGGACGATCTCGACCACTGCCGCCCCTTCACCTCCTGGGCGACGGAATATCGCTATCCGCCTGAGGACGAATCGCCTCCGCCTTCGCCAGACGCGATTTCCGAGGCGCTGGCCGTTCTGGAACGGCTGCTTGCCGCAGCGGCGCGCCTGACCTGAGCACGCCGCAGGGTCGGGCGCGGAGGATCAGCAGCCCGCCGTTCCGTCCCGCCGCACCTCTTCCAGCACGCGGCGCAGGTCGCCGGGGTGCAGCGGCTTGTGCAGGAAGGCGCAGCCGCGGCGCTGGCCCTCCAGCAGGGATTCGGGCGCGGTCTCGCCGGTCAGCACCACCGCCGGGATGTCGGTCTTGAACAGCTTGCGGACGCGGTCGATCACGTCGAAGCCGGACACTTTCCCCGGCAGGCGCAGGTCGGTCAGGATGGCGTCGGGCGGGCCCTCCAGCCCGTCGACCGCGGCGAACACCTCGCGCATGTTGGACGCCGAGACGAAGGCGCAGCCCCAGCTTTCCAGGGTCAGCAGCAGGCCGGACAGCACCATGCTGTCGTCGTCCACCACCAGGATGCGCATGCCGTCCAGCGGCACGGCGGCGGCACCCTGGCCGGCCGAAGCGGCAACGGCCGGGGCGTCGGCGGGTGCCTCCTCCGCCTCCAGCCGCTCGACGGTGACGGCGAAGACCGAGCCGCGGCCGGAGCGCGACTGCACGTCGATGGGGGCGCTCAGCAGGACCGACAGGCGGCGGACGATGGCGAGGCCGAGGCCGAGGCCGCGTGTGGGGTCGCGCGCCGGGTTGGTCAGCTGGTGGAACTCGTCGAAGATGACGTCCAGCTTGTCCTGGGGAATGCCGAAGCCGGTGTCCCACACCTCGATGCGCCAGCGGCCGTCGCGCTTGCGCAGGCCCAGCAGGATGCCACCGCGCTGGGTGTAGCGGATGGCGTTGGCCAGCAGGTTGCGGACGATGCGGCCGAGCAGGACCGGGTCGCTGCGGGTCACCGCCCGGCAGGGCAGATGGACGCGCAGGCGCAGCCCCTTCTCCTCGGCCTGCGGGCGGAATTCGTCGGCCAGCGATTGCAGCAGCGCGTCGAGCGGCACCGCCTGCAAGTCGGCCTCCACCGTGCCGGCATCCAGCGTGGAGATGTCGAGCAGGGCGTTCAGCAGCTGCTCGCCGGCCGTCATCGCGTTGGCCAGCATGCCGGCGGTGCGCGAGGCCCGGGCGTTGCCCTCCACCTGGTTGGTCAGGGCATCGAGGAACAGGCGCATCGCCTGGAAGGGCTGGCGCAGGTCGTGGCTGGCCGAGGCCAGGAAGCGGGAGCGCGCCGCGGTGGTGCGCGCCACCTCCGCCCGCATGGTCTCGGCCATCTGGGCGATGGCGCCGTCCAAGGTCGCGGTCGCCAGCACGCCGACCACCCGGCCGTCGACCAGCAGCGGCGTCGCGCGCAGGCCGATCGGCGGTTCGCTGGGCAGGGTCAGCCGGACGCTGTCGGGGGGAGAAGCCGGGCTGTCGGCGGTTCCCTCGCGGTAGAGCGGGCGCAGCGCCTCGGCCACCGCGGTCCAGCCGCCCGGCAGCAGGTTCGGCCCGCTTTCATCACGGGCGGCGGCGCGCGGGCGGTTCAGCAGGGTCGCCAGCGACTCGTTGCAGCGGACGGCGGCCATCTCCGGCCCGCCGACCACCAGCATGGTCGGAACCGTCCCGGCCGCGCAGACGCGCCGGGCATTCTCGAGGCACTCGCGATACCGAAGATCGGTCGGGGACGTGGGGGTGGCCGAAGATCGGTGCATCGCGTCGGTGTCTCTTGCGTCGGTGTCTCTGGAGATCGGGGGCTCGTGGATGGGCTGGAGGCTGATCGCCATGGGCACCTGTCGGACCGTCGGACAGTTTCGAAAAGCCCGCAGAGAATAAACGGACAAGACGGCTTTCGAAATCAAACGATGGCCCTACTCCCCTCCTATGCGGAAGGTGCAGGACGCGGCAAACGGATAAGATGGTCCTCGACGAAGTATTTGCGCCGAAGAAGCGCCATCAGCCTGATCTTGAGGACATCCATCGTCTGTGCCTTACCAACGAAATCGTCGGCTCCGGCGTTCAGACTGATCATCAGTTGTTCCTCATCGTCCTGGCTGGTCAGGATGACGATTTGGAAGAACAGGCCGCGCTGGCGGCGGAACCTGTCGAATCTTTCGCAGAGCTGGGTGCCGCTGGTGCCCGGCATCACCAGATCCAGGATGACGCAGTCCAGCGCGCCGCCGGCCAGCGCCGCCACCGCCTCGTCGGCGTTGCGGGCAGCGGTGACGGTGCAGCCCTCCTGCTCCAGCTCGGCGCGCAGGAATTCGCGGTAGGTCGCGCTGTCGTCGACGATCAGGATGCGGGCGCGGCGGAAGATCTCCGGCGCCGTCGGCGGGGCGCTGCGCCGCTCGATCAGCGCGCAGGCGGTCTCCACCACCGCCTTGGGGTCGGAGGGATCGCTCTCCCCCTGCCCGCGGCCGAGCACGATGACGGCGGCGTCGGTGCGGGCGCGCAGCTCGGCCAGGCCGGTCGGGCCGGCAAGCTCGCCCTCGACGATCAGCAGATCCTGCGGGGTGCCGGCGATCTCCGCCAGGGCAGGTTCGACGCCTTCGACGCAGACGGTCTCCACGCCACGTTCCTCGAGCAGCAGCTTCAGCAGAAGCCCCTGCGTCTGGGAACCCATGACAACCAGGGTGCGGGGTCCGTTCATGACGCCATCTTATCGTCGGAGGTCAATTGCAGCAGCCGTCCGGCCACCCGGTCGAGGGGCAGTTCCTCCACCGCGCCGCCCAGCCGCACCGCGGTGCCGGGCATGCTGTGGATCACCGCCGTAGAGGCATGTTCGGCTATGGTGTAGGCGCCGGCCGTGCGCATGTCCACCAGCCCTCTCGCGCCGTCCTCGCCCATTCCGGTCAGCAGCACGCCGATGCCGGACGCACCGTAGGCGCGCGCCATCGACTGGAACAGCACCTCGCCCGACGGGCGCTGGCCGCACACCATCGGGTCGGCCGTCAGGCGCAGCGTGGCGCCGTCAACCAGCAGGTGCCGGTCGCCCGGCGCGACATAGACCGTGCCGGGCCGCGGGGGCAGCCCGGCCTCCCCCAGCCGCACCGGCAGGGCGGAGACGGTGCCGAGCCAGCTGGCGAAGCCGGCCATGAAGGGCGCGCCCATATGCTGGACCACGAAGACCGGCATCGGGAAATCGGCCGGCAGATCGCGGAGGATCTTCGCCAGCGCCGCCGGCCCGCCGGTGGAGGCGACGAGGCCGAGCGCACGGAAGCGCCGGAGCCGGCCGTCGGGCGCCACCGCCTCGTCCGGGAGCCTGTTGTCCGGCAGCCTGCTGTCCGCCAGCCTGTTGTCCTGAGACGGGGCGTCCGCGGACGCTCCTGCGGACATGCCGGAGGCGGGGCGCGCGGCGCGGGCGGTGATGCGGTGGCGGATCACCTTCACCTGGCTCATGATGACCAGCTGGGTGCAGAGATGGTGCGCCACCGTCTGGTAGTCGGCGCGCGCCATGCTGCCCGGCTTCTCCACCACCGCCAGCGCGCCGGCCTGGAGCGCCCGCATCGGGATGTCGAGGTCGCGCACGTCCGACGCCACCACCACGATCGGCAGCGGGGTCTGCCGCATGATGCGGCTGGTCACCTCGAACCCGTCGATGCCCGGCAGGCGGATGTCGAGCGACACCACGTCGGGCGCCGTCCGCTCGATCATGCGCAGCGCCTGTTCGCCGCTCGACGCGATGCCCGCCACCTCCAGCCGCGGGTCGGCGCCGATGACGTGGCTCAGCAGCTGCTGGATGACCGGGCTGTCCTCGACCACCAGCACGCGGATGCGACGGGTACCGGTGGTGAGGGGTCCGCCGTTCGTCTGGCCGCTCACAGCAGCCGCCGGATGCCGGCCAGAAGCTCGTTCTGGTCGAATCGCGTCTTGACGATGTAGGCGTCGGCGCCGAGCCGCAGGCCGCGCTCGCGGTCCTCGTCGCTGGCGCGCGAGGTGACCAGGATCACCGGGATCTCTTCCAGCCGCTTGTCAGCCTTCACCGCCTGCAACAGGGCGAAGCCGTCCATCCGGGGCATCTCGACGTCGCTGATGATCAGGCCAACCTCCATCCCTTCCGACAGGCGCTCCAAAGCCTCGCGCCCGTCCACGCACAGCGTCACCCGATAACCATGGGCTTCGAGGATGCTCTTTTCCAGCGTGCGGGTGGTGATGCTGTCATCGACAACCAGGATATGCGCCCGGGCAGGGGTCGCCTCTTCGGCCGGGCGGGCCGGGGCCGGCAGGGTGCTGCCGGGCAGCGGCATCAGGCCCGGAATGTTCAGCACCAGCGCCGGTCCGCCATCGTCCATCAGCACGGTGCCGAGATAGCGACCGCTGTCCAGCCCGGTCTCCTCCGCCGCCGTCACCACCGTCTCGCGCGTGGCGACGAAGCGGTCGACCGCCAGCGCCAGCCGCCGGTCCCCCGCCCGCACCACGACCAGCGACAGCCCGCGCTCGGCCGACGGCACCACCGGCGCCTCCATGCCCAAGAGGGCGGCCAGCGAGGTGACGGGGATTTCCTCATCGCCGATCCGGGTCATCGGCGTGCCGGTGCCGGAGAACAGCGACTGCGCGCTGGCGGTGCGCAGGCGGACGACGTCGGCGGACGGGATCGCCAGGGTCTGGTCCTGCACCAGCACGAAGACGAGACGCTGGCTCAGCAGGCTGAGCGGCACCTCGATGGTGACCGCGGTGCCGCCGTCCGCGCGGTCGGCGATGGTCAGGTTGCCCTGCAGCCGCTCCACTTCGCGCCTGGCGATGGCGAGCCCCATGCCGCGCCCGGCCAGCTCGGTGGTCTGGGCGGCGGTGGAGAAGCCGGGATGGAACAGGAACTCGGTCAGCCGCTCCTGCGGCATCTCCGCGCCGGTCGACAGGTCGGCGGCGTCGATCAGGCCGCGCTCGGCCGCCTTGCGCAGGATCGCCGCGCGGTCCAGCCCGCGGCCGTCATCCTCGATGCGCAGGCGCAGGCGCGCCCCCTCCACCGAGGCGGCGATGGTGACGCGCGCCGCCGGCCGCTTGCCCAGCGCCAGCCGCTCAGCCGGCGTCTCGATGCCGTGGCTGATGGCGTTGCGGGCGATGTGCAGGATCGGGTCCTTCAGCCGTTGCAGCACGGTGCGGTCGGCCTCGACCTCCAGCCCGCGGACATCGACCTCGACCTCCTTGCCTTCGGCCCGGCTGATGTCGCGGACCATGCGGCCGAGGCCGCTCAGCTGGTTTTCCGCCGGCAGCATGCGCAGGCGCCGCATGTCCTGCTGAAGACCGCCGCCCCAGCGCCGCATCGACCACAACAGCCGGTCGTGGCTGCGGTGCGCGCTGTCGAGCGCGCCGCCGAGCGCGCGGAAGCGGCGTTCGAAAGCCATCAATGCCGGCAGCGCGCCGCGCCCGTCCAGCGCGCTGGGCAGCGCGTCGGCCCCCGCCCCCGCATCGGCCCGGACGCCGCGGCCGATCTGAACGCGCAGATGCCGCCATGCCCGGTCGAGCGCCCGCCATTCGCGGCGCATCGTGCGAAGCTGTTCGCCGAGGCCGGCCTGGGCTTCCACCTCCGGCAGAAGGGCCGACGCGGTTTCCGACAGGCGCTCCAGCCCCTGCGCCGCGATGCGGACCAGGGCGGCGCTGTCGGCGTCGGCGGCGCGGTCGCGCTGGGCCGGCGGGCGGCGGACGGCGGCGCGGGCGGCGGCGGGAGACGGAGCCGGGACCGATCCGCCGCTGCGGCCGGCGGCCAGCGCGTCGAGATCGGCCAGCACCCCGGCGGTCTCCACCGGGTCGCCGCCCTGGAGCGACCAGGCGACCAGATCCTCGATGGCGTCGAGCGAGCGGCGGACCACGCCGACGCTGGCGGGGTCGAGCGGGATCTCGCCCTTCTGCACGGCGATGAAGGCGGCCTCCAGCCGGTGGGAGATCGCCTCCACCTCCGGCAGGTCGACGGCGCGGGCGGCGCCCTTCAGGCTGTGGGCGCGCCGGTGGATGTCGACGAGATCCGGCGCATCGCCCGTCGCCTCCGCATCGCGGAGCGCGTTGCGGATCGCGGCGAGATGGTCCTTGTGCTCCAGGTCGAAGGCGGCGAGCAGGCGCTGGCGGATGTCCATCAGGGGCCTCGGCGGTGCATCGTCACACCTGATAGTTCCGCACCGCCTCGACCAGACCCTGGCCGAGGTTGTTCAGGTTGGCAGCGGCGCCCTCCAGCTGGCGGGTGCCGGCCGCCGTCTGGCTGCTGGCCTCGCGGATGTTCTGGAGCGCCTGGATCACCTGCTCCAGGCCGATCTGCTGCTGGTTGGTGCCGGCGACGATCTGCTGGAAGGCCAGCACGCTCTCCTGGATGTTCTCCGCCATGGTGCGGATGGTCGACTGGGTGGCGTCGGTCTGGCGCTTGCCGGCGGCGACGCGCTTGACCGCCTCCTCCGTCAGCATCACCGACGCGTTGATGCCGTGCTGGATCTCCGACAGGTTGGAACGGACCTGGGAGGTCGCCTCCTTCGACTGGTCGGCCAGGCTCTTGATCTCGCCGGCGACGATGGAGAAGGTGCGGCCATGCTCGCCCGCCGCCGCCGCCTCGATGGCGGCGTTCAGCGCCAGCAGGTGGCAGCGCTCGGCGATGTCGTTCACCGTGACGATGATCTCGCCGATGGCCTGGGTGCGTTCGGACAACATGACGATGTTCTCGGCCACCGCCTCGGCCTGTTCGCGGATGGCGTCCATCGCCTGGATGGTGTCGTCCACCGCCTTCATGCCGGAATGGCTGGAGGCCGCCACCGTCTGGGCGCCATGGGAAACGTCCTGGGCGCGGCGATTGATCTGGGCGCCGGACTCGGTGATCTCCGACAGGGTCGCCGTGGTCTGCTCGACCGCGGCCAACTGTTCGGCGACGCTGGCCGACTGCTGCTGGGTCGAGGCGCGGATCTGGGCGGTGGCGGCGTGGACGCTCTCGGCCGTCTCCCGCGTGGTGCGGGCCATCGACTTCAGCCGGCCGGCCATTTCGTTCAGATGCTGGCCGAGGATGGCGAGTTCGTCCTTGCCGGCGATCATGATCTCCTGCGTCAGGTCGCCGTGCCCGACCTTGGTGACGAAGTCGATGGCGCGGCCGAGCCGGCGGGTGATGGAGCTGCCGATGGTGTAGGCGACCCCCACCGCGATCAGGAAGACGGCCACCAGCGCGATGACCGAGGACTGGATGGCGGAGTTGTAGATCGCCCGGATGTCGTCGCGGCCGGCGGCGGTCAGATGGTCGATGGCGGTCTGGGCGGCGTCGATGCGCTGCTCCATCAGCTTGCGCAGCTCGTCCACCCGCTGGCGGCGCTGGAGCGCCTCGGAGACCTGGTTGCGCTCCAGCAGGGTGTAGATGGTCCGCGCCTCGTCGCCCACCGCGCCGATGGCGCGGTTCATCTCGGTCACCGAAGTGTCCAGCTCCACCCAGCCCTTGCGGCGGCTGTCGGTCACGCTGTTCTGCGAGCGTTCGGCGACCATCGAGCGCAGCTTGCCCAACGTCTCGCGCAGCTTGAGCCCGGTCTGTTCATATTGGCTGCGCATCGGCGCCATGATGGCCGGGATGTCGGCGGCCCGCCCCTCGGCATTGGCGACCGACACCGCGTTCAGCGCCGCTTCCCGTGTGCTGCGCAGTTCCGCCTGCTGGTTGCCGACCTGCACCACCATATCGGCGGCCTCGGTGTCGTAGCTGGACACCGCCATGATGACCGACAGCGCGTCGGAGAAGCGCGACATCTGGTAGAGCGCCAGCAATGCGGTCAGGACACAGACGACGCCGAATCCCAGGACCAGCTTGTGTGCGACTTTCATGTTCATTCTTCCACTCCGGCCCCAGGCGGTTTTTTAAGGTGGATCGGGCGCTTTTCAGGTCTTCACGAGGTCGAGCAAGGCGGCCATGTCGAGGATCGCCATGCGATCGGCGGTGATCGCCCGGACCAGCGGCCCGGCCTCCGCCGGGACGGAGGTCCGCGGCAACGCGATGTCGGCCACCCGCTCGACCTCGTGCAGGCGCAGGGCGGCCGGACGGCCGGTGCCGGTGCGCAGGACGATGGCGTAGCCGGGGGCATAACCGGGCCGGTCGATCCCGGCGGCGGCGGCATGCGTCCCGCTGCACAGGCCGTCGAGATCGAACAGCCGCATCACCTTGCCGGCGACGGCGATCACGCCGAGGATTGCGGGCGGCGCGCCCGGCACGCGGGCCAGCCGCGGCATCGGCACGATATGGCCGAGATGGCGCAGCTCCAGCCCATAGAGGGTCTCGGCGCCGCGGGCGACCAGCATCGGCGTGCCGGTGCCCGCCTCGTCGTCGCGCTGCGGGACTTCGGCCAGCTCCTGCGCCCGGCGGGCCAGCACGGCGTCGGCCCAGGGACCGCGGCCGGCGAAGGTCTCCTCCAGGTCGGCGCTGCGGTGCGCCACCTTGTCGCGCACCGCGTCCCAGTCGATGGAGGCCCGGACCGAGCCCCGGTTGGCGGCACGGTCGGGCGATGCGCTGTCGAGGGCCGCGATGAGCGGCGCGGCCCCTGCGCCGGCAAGCGTCTCGTCCATCAACCCTCCTCACCGGTCAGCCAGAGGTCCAGCATGCCGCGCAGCTCCTGCACGGTCAGGCCGCCGCCTTCCGTCACCGCCTCGCCGTCGGCGCGGTTCTCCAGCGCCTCGCGCGCGTTGCGGAAATGGCGCTGGGCCGGGACCAGCCGGCCGCGCCGCCAATAGGCCAGCGCCAGATGATAGTCGGCCAGGACGAAGCGCGGATCGAGATAAAGCGCCCGCTTGAAGGCCGCCACCGGGTCGCCGACGCCCAGCTCCTCCTCCACCAGACCCAGCTGGTAGTGGGCGGCGGGGTCGAGCCGCTGCGCCTCGACCCGTGCCAGACAGGCTTCCAGCTGCGAGGAGCGCTCGCCGGTCTCGGCCGCATCCGGCGGAGCGGGCACCCCGGACGAGGGAGAGGCGGACGAGGGAGAGGCGGATTGGGGGGAAGCGGGAGAGCGGGATTGCGGGCCGACGGATTGCGAGGCGGAAGCGGCATTGCCCGCGGATCGCGGCGCAGGCTTCGCCGGGGCTCTCGCGGCGCGGCGCGGTGCTGCGGCCAGGGTCTGCGCGGCAGCCGCCGGGCTCGGGGTGGCCTTGCGGCTGACCGCGGCCGTGACCGGCGGTTCGGCCTGCTTGCGGTAGAGGGTGGCGCCGGGGACCGACACCGGGATGAACAGCTCGTTCATCTGCGGCCCGGCCTCGGCATGGCCGACCACCAGCCAGCCGCCGTCGGCCAGCGCCTTGTGCAGGTTGCCCAGCAGCCGGTGCCGCGTCGCCTCGTCGAAATAGATCATGACGTTGCGGCACAGGATGATGTCGAAATGCCCGATCCCGTGCGGGTAGGAGGGAATCGCCCCCTCCACGAGATTGAAGGGCATGAAGGTCGTCCATTGCCGGTATTTCGGCTTCACCGACCACAGCCTGTCCTGGCGGTCGAAACAGGCCTCCAGCGTGTCCGGCGACAGGCCGCGCACCGCCCAGTCGCCATAGGCGCCGCGCCGCGCCTGCTCCAGGAAGGCGTTGTTGATGTCGGTGCCGACGATGTGGACCTGCCACCCCTCCAGCTGGCTGGCGAAATGCTGCTTGAGCAGGATTTCGATGGTGTAGGCTTCCGGCCCGATGGAGCAGCCGGCGCTCCAGATCCGCAGCAGGCGGCTCGACTGGTTGCGGCGGATGCATTCGGGGATGGCGACGGCGCGGAGCGCGTCGAACTGCTCGATGTAGCGGAAGAAGAAGGTCTCCCCCACCGCCAGCTCGTTGATCAGTCCCTGATATTCCGCGCCGCCCGGCCCCTCCGCCTCCAGTGCGGCCAGATAGCCGGCGACGGTGGTGACGGTGCCGAAGGGCAGCCGGCGGTTGATCCGCTCGGCGAAGGCGGCGTCCTTGTCGGCGTAATAGGCAAGACCGGTGGCATCGATCACCATCGCCTTCAGGCGCGGGAAATGCGGGTCGCGGCGGATCGCCTCGATGGTTGCGGCAGGGTTGGCCATCATGCGGCACCGTTTCCGAGGGATGCCTCGTCGCCTGCCTCGGCGGGGAGCTGCCACTGCGCCAGCCGGCGTTCCGCCGACGCACGGAAGGCGTCGAGCAGCCGGCCCTCCGCCTCGCTCAGCAGCCGGTCGGGGTCGAGCAGGGTCACGCTGCCGCCACGGCCGGTCACCCGGTCCGGAAAGGCACCGGCGGCGCAGCCGTTGAAGCTCAGCGCCGGGTCGGACTGCGTGCGCTCCGCCGGCTCCACCAGCGTGTCGCCATGGACCTGATCGGCCAGCAGCGCCGCCGGCCTGCCCTGCCAGGTGATCAGGAGAAGCGGCGAATAGAGGCCGGGGGCCGCTCCCCCCGCCACGGAGCCGAACGGCACGAGATCGAGCAGGACATCCAGGCGCAGGACCGGCACCACCTCGCCCTGGTAGCGGAAGACGCCCTCCACCGGCAGCGGCGCGGTCGGCAGCCGGTCCAGCCGCGGCAACGGCAAAAAGCGCCGCACGGCTTCCACCGGCAGCGCCAAGGCTTGCCCGGCAACCGAAAACACGACGCAACGGAATGGCGGCGGCATCGACGTGCCTTGGGAGGTACTGTGCGCAGAGAGTGGTGACATCCGTCCGTCGATGGTCTGGAATCCGACCGGGAACATGCCCGATCACAACAGGAATGCGAATTACGCCAAAGGTTTACGCCGTAGGGCCTATGCCCTGGCCGTGATGTCCCTGCCCTTTGCCGGATGCGTCGGGCGGGCTACTCTCCGGCGCCAACGACAAAACCCGATCGGCAAGACCCGATCGGCAAGACCCGATCGGCAAGCCATGACCAAGGGGAGAAACGAGACGATGCCCGGCCGCCATTTCGAGGATTTCCGCATCGGCGAGGTGTTCGACTCAGAAGGGGCGACCCTGACCGAAAGCCAGATCATGGATTTCGCCCTGCGCTTCGACCCGCAGCCCTTCCACATCGACACTGTCGCGGCGGCGGACGGGCCGTTCCAGGGGCTGATCGCCAGCGGCTTCCACACGCTGTCGCTGACCTTCCGGCTGTTCCGCGACATCGGGCTGATCACCGGCACCAGCCTGGGCGGATCGGGGATGGACGAGCTGCGCTGGCTGCGGCCGGTGCGGCCCGGCGACACCATCCGCGTCCGGGTGGAGGTGGTGGAGACGATCCCGTCGCGCCGCGGCGGCCGCGGCACGGTGCGGCTGGCCTACACCACGCTGAACCAGCGCGGCGAGCCGGTGATGACCTGCATCATGAACCACATCATCGCCGGCCGGAGCCCTGGGGAGCCGACCGTCGAGGTCTGAGGAGCGCCGCCGTTTGATGCCCGGCCGGCGTCGGATATGATGGCGCGTCCCCAGTTGCGAGGCTTTGCCGTCATGCTTCCGAATGCCACCGTGGTGGAAACCAAGACGGGCCGGTTCCTGCTGTTCGATACCATCGACGGCATCACCGGCCACCTGCGCCGCGACGGCCAATGGGAGCCGGTGACGCAGATGGTCGCCAAGGCGCTGGTGCATATCGGGGATGGGGGCGGCACCATCGTGGACGGCGGCGCGAATGTCGGCGCCTTCACCATCCCGATGGCCCTGGCCTTCCGCGACAGCCACCGCGTGGTCAGCTTCGAAGTGCAGCGGCCACTTTACCATCTGCTCTGCGGGTCGGTCGCGCTGAATGGACTGGATACCGTCCTGGTCCACAATCTGGCGCTGGGCGAACGGATGGACATGATCGGGATTCCCATCCCCGATTACTCCAACGACCGCAATCTGGGCGCGCTCAGCCTCGATCCCGAGGTGAGACGTGCCCGCCGCGAGGTCGGGATGGGCTGCGATACCGACTTGCCGGAAGCGCGGATGGGGCAGGCCAGCATGGCGCGGCTGGACGATTTCGGCATCGGCGACCTTGCCCTGCTGAAGCTGGACGTCGAGGGGATGGAGCTGCCGGTTCTGAAAGGCGCCGCGGAGACGCTGAAACGGAGCGGCTATCCGCCGGTCCTGTTCGAGCTGTGGGACGCCGAGGCCATACCCGGCATCCGCGCCTCGCAGGAGGCGCTGCTGTCCTATCTGCAAGGGCTTGGTTACGAATTGCTGCTCTGCGGCGAAATGGCGATCGCCCAGCATCTGAGCCGGCGGTCCTACCTGAGGCTGCGGGTGGAGGGCGGCGGTCAACGCCAGACCTTCGAACAGGCGGTGCGGTAGCGGCCTGCCGTCACGCCCGCGCGGCCAGGGTGCGGATCGCCAGCGCGGCGGCAGACGCGCGGTTCTCAACGCCCAGTTTGGTGAAGACCTGCTCCAGGTGCTTGTTCACCGTACGCGGGCTGATGCCCAGGATCTCGCCGATGTCGCGGTTGGGCTTGCCGTTGGCGATCCACAGCAGCACCTCCGCCTCCCGCGCGGTGAGGCCGAGAGCGTCGCGCAGCACCGCCTCCTGCCGGCCGGCGGTCGGCTCGCTGAGGCGGAACAGATACTCGTCGGGGTTGGCCGGGCTGAGATAGGTGAACTCCAGCCGCCGCCCCCCCTCGCCGTCCGGCAGCTCCGCCGTGAAGGTCTCCGCCGCATTGCCGGGAGAGGCCGTCCGGCGCAGGCCCGCCAGACCGGCGGCCAGACCGGAGGCCGCGTCCGGCGGCAGGCCGGCCAGCAGCCGCTCCGCCTGCGGGGTGCACCACAGCAGCCTGCCCTCCCCGTCCGTCGCCAGCAGGAAGCGGCCGGTGGCGTCGAGGGCGGCGCGGGCGGCGTAGGCGACGCGGGCGTTGGTCAGGTGGACGCGGATGCGGGCGATCAGCTCGTCCACCACGATGGGCTTGGTGACGTAATCGACGCCGCCGGCCTCCAGCCCCTTCACCACATGCTCGGTCTCGCTGAGGCCGGTCATGAAGATGACGGGGATGTGCGACAGGTGGGGGATCTGCTTCAGCCGCCGGCAGGTTTCGAAGCCGTCGAGGCCGGGCATCACCGCGTCCATCAGGATCAGGTCCGGCGTGATCTGGCCGACCAGCTCCAGCGCGCTCTCGCCATCGACGGCGACCAGCACGGTCAGGTCGGCCTGTTCGATGGCCTCCGTCAGGAATCCCAGCGTGTCGGGGGTGTCGTCCACCACCAGGATCATGTCGCGGCGCTTCATCCGGTCACGGCCCCGTCTTCTGCCAGATCATCTTCGGCCCGATCTTTTTCGTTCCGTGCGGCATCTCGCTGAGCCGCCGCCTCTTCCACCGCACGCATATACCCTTTCAGGTCGAAGGCGCGCACCAGCGTTCGCAGCCGTTCGACGAAGGACGTCGCGGCGGCGTCCTCCGCCTCGATCTCGCGCAGCTTGGCCTCGATCCCGCGAATATAGCCGATCCGGCCGAGCTGGCGCAGGTCGTCGAGATGACGCAGCGCCGACTCCGGCGGGCCGGCTGCCGGCTGGAGGGCAGGCGGCGGAACGGGAGGTTGGACCGGCGGCGGGGCGGGCATGGATGCTTGATCGGCCGCTGCCGCGGGCGGCGCAAGCGGTTCCGCCGGTTTTTCCACCGCATGGATCCATTCCAGCCCGGTCAGCGCCTGGAGCCGGTCGAGCAGGGCGTGGATTTCGATGGGCTTGGCAACGAAGGCGTCGTGCGGCGCCCGGCCGTCGCCCGGCCCCTGCGCCTCGTAGGCGTTGGCGGAGACCATGACGATGCGGATGCGGTCGGCGAACTGCCGGCGCAAGCCCTCCGCCACGTCCCAGCCGCTCTCGCCCGGCATCGAGATGTCGAGCATGGCGACGTCGGGCTTGCACTGTGCCGCCAGCTCAAGGCAGGTGGCGGCGTCGGACGCGGTGAACAGCACGAAGCCCAGCGGACGCAGGATGTCGGTCATCAGCGCCAGATGGTCGCGGTCGTCGTCGGCCAGCAGGATGGTGATCTGCGGCCCGGCATAGCCGGTGATGGCGCGGCGCTCCGCCTGCTCGCCCGGCCGGTGCATCGCCTCCGACAAAAGCAGGCGGACGGTGAAGACGCTGCCCTCCCCCGCCTTGCTGCGCAGCGCGATGTCCCCGCCCATGATCCGGGTCAGCACCCGCGTGATGGTCAGGCCGAGCCCGGTGCCGGCCACCGCCCGCACCGCCGCCCCGCGCCCGCGCTCGAACGGCTCGAAGACGCGATCGAGATCCTCCTCGCGGATGCCGATGCCGCTGTCGGCGATCTCGAACTCGGCGATCTGGCTGCGGTAGCGGACGGTCAGGGCGACATGGCCGCTCTCGGTGTATTTCACCGCATTCGACAGCAGGTTGATCAGGATCTGGCGCAGGATCTTGCTGTCGGTGTGGACCCAGGCCGGCAGGTGGGGCACGCGGGCATAGCGGAATTCCAGCCCCTTGGCGGTGGCCTGGATGCGGAACATGTCGGCCAGCTGGTCGAGGAAATCGATCAGCTGCACCTTGTCGCGGCTGAGCCGGCGCAGCCCCGATTCGATCTTGGAAATGTCGAGCAGACCGTCGATCAGGTTCGACAGATGCTCGGCACTGCGGCGGATGACGCGGACGGCGTCCTGCGGGCGCTGGGTGCTGTTGCTCTCCAGCAGCTGGGCATAGCCGGAGATGGCGTTCAGCGGCGCGCGGATCTCGTGGCTGACGCCGATGATGTAGCGGCTCTTGGCGGCGTTGGCGGCCTCCGCCACCTCCTTGGCCTTCTGGAGGGCGGCGTCGGTGCGTTCGTGGGCGGCGATCTCGTCCATCAGCATGGCGGTCTGCCGGCCGGTCTCCTCCTCCGCCTTGCGGCGGCTCTCCTGGGCCAGCACCAGGAGCCAGGCGGCGACGCCGGACAGGATGAACAGGCAGACGAAGACGGAGACCAGCGCGGTGTGGATCGCCGCCCGCTCCGCCGCCTCGGCATTGGCGTACTGGAAGTCGATGACCACGAGCACCCCGCCCAGCACCAGCGAGAACAGCGTCATCACCCCGATGAAATGGCCGGTACGGCTGTGGACGCCGGCCGCCATCCGCCTGGGCAGCACCCGTTGCAGGCTGCGGGCGATCTGGTCGGCGAAGCGGCTGTCGGTCTTGCACAGATCGTGGCAGCGCGCCTCCAGCGTGCAGCAGAGCGAGCAGATCGGCGCGTCGTAGGCCGGGCAGAAGGCCATGTCCTGCCGTTCGAACGGATTCTCGCAGATCGAACAGCGGATGGTCGCGGCGTCGCCCGGCAGCTTGTCGGACTTGCGGGCGATGTAATAGCGGCCCTTCGTCCTCCAGGCGATCAGCGGGGCGGCGGCGAAGGCGACCACCAGCCCGATGAAGGGGGCCAGCGCCTGGGCCACCGGCCCGAGCAGCCCGAAGAAGGCGGTGGTGGAGCACAGCACCGACAGGCCCATGGCGCCGGTGCCGACGGGGTTGATGTCGTAAAGGTGGGCGCGCTTGAACTCGATCCCCGGCGGGCTGAACCCCAAGGGCTTGTTGACGGCCAGATCGGCGGCGACCGCTCCCAGCCAGCCCACCGCGACATTGGCGTAGAGGCCGAGGATGCTCTCGATCACGCCGAGGATGCCGATCTCCATCAGCAGCAGGGCGAGCAGCACGTTGAAGACCAGCCAGACGACGCGGCCGGGGTGGCTGCGGGTCAGGCGGGAGAAGAAGTTCGACCAGGCGATGGAGCCGGCATAGGCGTTGGTGACGTTGATCTTCATCTGGCAGACGACGACGAAGATGCCGGTCAGCGCCAGCGCCGCGGCGGGGGAGCCGAACACGTCGAGGAAGGCCATGTGGTACAGGCTGTTGGGCTGCACCGCGTCCTCCAGCGGCAGCCCGTGCTTGATGGCGAGGAAGGCCAGCAGCGAGCCCGCCGCCAGCTTCAGGCTGCCGATCAGCACCCAGCCCGGCCCGCCGGCCAGCATCGCCGCCCACCAGCGCAGTCGCCCGATGCGGGCCTGGGACGGCAGGAAGCGCAGATAGTCGACCTGCTCGCCGATCTGCGGCAGCAGCGACAGCAGGACCGACGCCGCCATGCCGAAGGGAAGCAGCGACAGCCCGCCATCGGGGGCGTAGACGCCCGGCAGCGAGGTCCATTGCGCCAGCGTCTCGCGGTCGAGCAGGAAGAAATAGGCCAGCGGCACGCATTGCAGCAGGATCCACACCGGCTGCGTCGCCCACTGCATGCGGCTGATGAAGCGGATGCCGTAGACGGCGATGGGGATCACCGCCAGCGAGCTGATGACATGGGCGACCGAGGCCGGGATGCCCAGCACCATGGTCAGCCCGGCCGACATGATGCTGGCCTCGATGGAGAACAGGATGAAGGTGAAGGAGGCGTAGACCAGCGAGGTGATGGTCGAGCCGAGATAGCCGAAGCCGGCGCCGCGGGCCAGCAGGTCGATGTCCACCCCGGCCTTGGCCGCATGGTAGGTGATCGGCAGCCCGACCAGGATGCTGAGCAGCGCCACCGCCAGGATGGCGGCCATGGCGTTCTCGAAGCCGTAGGTCAGGGTGACGGCGGCGCCGAGCGCCTCGCAGGCCAGGAAGGAGATGGCGCCCAGCGCGGTGTTGGCGACGCGCCAGGCGCTCCAGCGCCGCGCCCGTTCCGCGGTGTAGCGGAGCGCGTAGTCCTCCAGCGTCTGGTCGGCGGCGAGCTGGTTGTATTGCCGGCGTTCACGGACGATCCGTTGCCTCGCGCTCATGCCCGTCCGCCATTCCCGCCCGTCGCCCCCGATGGCCCGCATCGTCGGGAGTTTCGGGGTGGTTGGCAAGCTGCAAGCGCGTTGACAGTCACCGGACCGGGCTCTAGCTGTCAGACCTCACGGCTCCCCCGAACAGTTTTGAAAGCCAGAGCATGACCGTCGAGCTTGTCGTCTGTGAGACCTGCCGCCGTCCGGAAGACCCGCCCGACGCCGTCCGGCCGGGGGCGGAGCTGGTGGCGCTGATGGAGCGCGCGCTGGCCGACAACCCCGATCTGGCCGCAGCGGTGCGGCTGCGCCCGATGCGCTGCCTGATGAGCTGCCGCCGCCCCTGCGCCGTCGCCGTACGCTCCGCCGCGCGGATGAGCTATGTGCTGGGCGACTTCGCCCCGGACGAGATGACGGTGGAGACGCTGACCGCCTATCTGCGCGCCTATGCCGCCACCGAGGACGGCATCGTTCCGTTCAAGCAATGGCCCCAGGGCGTCAAGGGCCGCTTCATTTCCCGGCTGCCGCCGCTGGAGGAGTGAACCGCTGCGTCCGGCGGGGGAGACGGTCTATTGCCGGCGCCGCGCCAGATGGACGATCTGGGCGGTCAGCCCGATGACGAGGAGGACCGCCAGCGCGCCCTGAGCGCCCAGCAGCAGCGGCGACTTCAGGTCGGTCACCAGAGGGTGGCCGTCCGGGACCCGGCGCAGGATTTCGCTGACCGTCGGCACCATCAGCAGGAAGGCGCTGACGCTGAGGCAGACGGTCTCGACGTAGCGGGCCGCACGCCGCGCTGGTGCCCACCCGATCCCATAACCCGCAAGCAGCAGCAGGATGGTCACTGCGCCGATGCCGACGCTGACCGGCTGATGGGCGACGAGGAAGACCGTCGAGGCCCCGATCAGCATGGAGGCGAAATAGACAACACCGGGCACGGAACGCGGCACGATCCGGCCATGGCGGGCGAACATGTAGGCGGCTACGGGAATGGCCGGCAGACTGCCGAGCGTATGAACCCAGCCAATGGGAGAAATTCCGAACATCGGCGATTGCCTTTCAAGTCGAGAGCAGCGGGAGCGGAAGGGCCGGCAGGACAGGCCCCGCCTCATGGGAGTTAAAGCTACCTACTGGTTGGTAGGCATTGGGTCCGAGTGTTTGCCCAGCGGGCAAGGCCACGCTTTCAGGCGGCGATCCGCTCCAGCAGGGGACGGGTTATGGCGCCGAAGGCCGTGGCGTCGCCGTAGGCACGGGCCGACAGCATCGCGCCGTGTGTGGCCGCCATGAACATTTCGGCGTCGGCCCTGGCGTTTTCGGACAGGCGGAGGCGGCCTTGCGCGGCGCCGCGTTCGAGGACTCCCGTCAACCAGTCGGCGAGCCGGCGGAAATGTGCCCGCACTTCCGCGGCGACATCGTCCGGCAGAACCGGGATTTCGCCCGCGAGCAGCGCACAGACACAGAAGGGGGCGGCCGTATCGGCGAAACACTTCTCCCAATAGCCGAGATAGGCGCGGAGCTGGTCCAGCGGATCGGGGACAAGCTGCTCCAGTTGGGCCAGTCCGTCCGAAGCCTCCTTGCGGTATTGCGCGACGAGCACCCGCACCAGATCCGATTTACTGGGAAAATGATGGTGTATGCTCGCCGTGCGGATGCCGACGACCTTGGAAATGTCGGCATAGCTGAAACTGTTGTAGCCGCCCCTGACGATGAGCGCGCGCGCGCAGTCGAGAATGTCGGCGGCCCTGGTCGATTGCGTGTTCATACACCGAACCTACCAACTAGTAGGGAGCCTGTCAACAGCGGCACGGGATCCGCGTCTCGTTTCCGGATCGAACCGCTGCACGGCACCTAAGCCCTTCCTCTGCCGCTGAAGGATGGGTTTGACAGACCAAGGTGGCGTTCCAATAATTGTTCGTCAGACCAACAGAGTTCGCCCTTTGCGGGCGAGGAGGAGCGCCCGATGAAGGTCGACCCCGAGGTCCTGAACTGTGCCACCGGCCTGCTGCACATGGCGCGCGAGGCGGAGCGGTCCAACGGCTGGGAAGCCGGAGACCTGCTGCGCACCACGCTCCGCCTGCTGGTGGTGGCCGGCGCCGATGGGCATGGCTGGAACGCCGACGATCTGTCCGAAGAAGTCCGCGATCTGGTGGAGGCGGTGCGGATCACCAACGCGGACGAGCGGCCGTTCGGACTGGCGGAGGGCGGAGCGGCCTTGCACTGAAGGGCCGGTTTCCCCGAACCGGGCCGAATCGCCCGAACGCGATCCTTCGGCGAGAGTGGCCGGCGCGAGAGCAGCCGGCGCTATTCCGAGCCACCCAGTTCATTCAGCGGAGCGCTCATCTCACATTCGAGCCCGGTCGTCTTGTAGGAGATCGCCACGTTGCCCGAGCCGGCGATCCCGGCGCCGATCAGCCTCGAACCGAATCCGGAGCCCGTCGGTTTCCGGACTATGGGGCCCTTGGTCTCTTTCCAGCTCAAATACAGGGTTTCGGACGCCGGCTCGCCGCCGATCCTCCAGGAAAGGTCGACGAAGCCGGCGCCGAGCGACAGGGAGCCGTATTTCAGGACGTTGGTGGCCAGTTCATGGAGGATGAGAGCGAGGTTCAGAGCGGCCTTCGAACCCAAGGCGACATCGGGGCCATCGATCCCGATCCGATCCCTTATGCCGGCATTGGCCATGGCCGCGACGGCGACGTCCTTGAGCAGAGCCGGCTTCCAGCTCGATTGCGGAAGGATGTCGTGCGCCGAACTGAGCGCCATCAGGCGATCCTGCAGGGTTCGCGACCGCGATTGATCGCTCGACCCACGCAACGTGTACGACGCGATCGCCGCGACCACGGCGAACAGGTTCTTGACGCGATGACCGAGCTCGTCGTTCAGCACCTTTTGCAGCTCTTCGTTCTTCCGAAGGGCCGCGACCGTCTTTTCCAGCTCCTGTTCCCGATCCCTCAGCGCCTCTTCGGCGATCATGCGGTCGAGCAGGTCGGCCGCCTGGCGCGCCAGAATGTCCAACAGGCGCAAATCGCGTCGGGACGGCTCGTGCGGTTCGTCCCAGTGGGTCGAGATCATGCCGAGCAGGGTTCCATCCCGGGAGACCAGCGGCGTCGTCTGCGCGGACCGGATGCCGGCGCGACGAAACGCTTCGAGGTCCCTTGTGCCTCTGATCTCGTCCCACATCTCGTAGTCCGGGATGACCACCCGCCGGCCGGATTTGAGCGCGGCGGTGCAACTGCTGTGCGCCGCCGGATCGACCCACTGCCATACGGCCCTGTCCTCTGCCGTCAGACCGCGGGACACGAGCAGGTGCAGACCGGGGGCGCCGCCGTCGGAGGGCTGGCGCTTCAACTGCATGGTGCCGAATTGTGACCGGGTGATCGCGATGGCCGCATCGACGATCTTGCCGTAGAGCGCCATCCGGTCCTGCTCCGCGATCAGGTCGATGCTGATCGCATGGAGCAGGGCGATGTCCGACGAGCCGTCCTGTTCCTCCTGGAATGGGGAGAACGTGGGGGCGGTCGAGACGACGCGAAGCATGTTCAAGGAAGCCATCCGGACATTGAGGCGAGGGCGGCGGGCCGCCCACGGTCTCCCCAGCGCCGCTGCCTTGGCTGGGAATGCCCGACTATCTCCCCTTGATGGCGGTTGGGGCAATTAGCCCTTCCAGCATGCGGACGACATATGAAAATAGCCAAAGCGAGGCCGCTTTCCTCAGCCCTCCGAGACTTCGGGGTTCAGCTGGATCAGCACCTTGTCGATGCGGCGGCCGTCCATGTCGACGACCTCGAAGCGGATGCCGTTCCAATGAAAATGCTCGGCCGCGGTCGGGACATGGCCGAACCGGTCGAGCAGGAAGCCGGCGATGGTGTGGAAATCGCCCTCCCCCTTCATGTTCTTGACGCCGACCAGCGCCTCGACCTCCTCGACCGGGGTCATGCCGTCGACCAGCCAGCTGCCGTCCTCGCGCTGGACGGCGTTGGCCTCGCCTTCCTGGGTGCTGTCCGGCAGCTCGCCGGCGATGGCCTCCAGGATGTCGGTCATGGTGACCAGACCCTCGACGCTGCCATATTCGTCGACCACCACCGCCATGTGGACGCTGGCCTGCTTGAACAGGTCGAGCAGGCGGAAGACCGGCGTGCCGTCATGGACGACCAGCGGCTGGACCATCGCCGTCCGCAGGTCGAAGGAAATCCCCTTCAAGGACTGGTCGAGCAGAGCCTTGGTCGCGACGATGCCCTGCACCTCGTCCACGTCGCCGCGGCAGACCGGGAAGCGGGAATAGCCGCTCTCGCAGATCTCGCGGGCCAGGGTTTCGGGGCTGTCGTCGATGTCGAGCCACATCAGGTCGGGGCGCGGCGTCATGATCGACCGCACCGTGCGGTCGGACAGGTGCATCACCCCCTCGATCATCTGGCGTTCGGCCGGCTCGAAGACGCCGCTCTGGGTGCCTTCGGCGATCAGGGTCTTGACCTCCTCCTCCGTCACCGTCTGCTCGCGCGAGGTCGGCAGGCGCAAGAGCTTCAGCACCGCGTCGCTCGACACGCCGAGCAGCCAGACCACCGGAGCCGACAGGCGCGACACCGTCCGCATCGGGGAGGCGACCAGCGAGGCGATCCGCTCCGACGAGATCAGCGCGACCCGCTTGGGCACCAGTTCGCCGATGATGAGGGAGAAATAGGTGATGGCGGCGACCACCAGGGCGAAGGCGACGGTGTGGCCGTATGGCGCGATCCAGGCGACCTGTTCGTCCAGCACGCCGCCGAGCCGTTCGGCCAGGGTGGAGCCGCCATAGGCGCCGGCGATGATGCCGGTCAGGCTGATGCCGACCTGCACGGTGGACAGGAAGCGGCTCGGGTCTTCCGACAGCTCCAGGGCCGCGCGGGCACCGGCGCCGCCCTTTTCCTCGGCCATCTGCTGAAGCCGGGCGCGGCGCGCCGACACCAGCGCCATCTCCGACATCGCGAAGAAGGCGTTGAGCAGGATCAGCAGGACGATGACCAACAGTTCCCAAATCATGGCTTTGTGCCCTTTGGGGGCGCTCCCTCAACCGATCAATTGTTGCGCCACCGCGACCGCCGCCTGCCCGAGACCGAGCAGGACGGCGGCGACGATGACGATGGCAAGAAGGCCGGCGACGAGGCCGGCCGAGACGAAGACTCCGTCGGATTCCATCAGCCCCAGCGCGATCAGCGCGATGGCGAGGGCGGGAGGCTGGTTTCCGAAGACGATGGGAAGGGACAGGATGACGGCCAGGACCACCACCGCCAGCCCGAGCAGCCGTTCGGCGGTCGGGCCGGCCATCGCCGGCAGGCGCGGGCGCAGATGACGCTCCACCCGCTCCGCCCACGGCTTGGCCCGGCGGATGACGCCCAGGAAGGCCTTGCGGTCGAAGCTGGCCGTCAGCATGCGGCGGGGCAGCCAGGGGCTGTGCCGGCCCGCCGCCATCTGGGCACCGAGCAGGATCATCGGCACGCCGGTGGCGGTCGACAGGCCGGGGACCGGCAGCACGTTGGGAATCGACAGGATCAGCAGCAGCGCACCGAAGGCGCGGTCGCCCAGCGCGTCCATGATCTCGCCGAGCGAGATCTTAGAGCGGTCCTCGCCGAACGGGATTTTGGAGCGATCCCCGCCGGGCGGGGTGCTTGCCGGGGACGGATCGTCCGGATCGGAACCGCCGGACTCGGCGGCGTCGCCGCGCGTCAGGAAGTCGTCCAGCAGATCGGAAACGCGCGCGCAGGACCGGTCCGCACCGGAGGGGCGTGCGTCATGCGACCTGGGGGACGACCCGGGAGGTCGATCTTTGCTCACGGCTCTCCCCGAGGCCGGAAACGGGATCGGAGCGGGCCGGGCGAAGGATGGAAGGAACCCATGGACCTTTCGCGTCACGGCGGCATCAGCCTTCCTTCTACAGCAAGGACGGCGAAAGCGCCAGAGCGGGTTGCGGTGCGCAATGGAGCCGCAGGCGGAGCCGCGGCCCGCCGTTCCCGACCGTCAGCGCTTCTGCATGACGAAGGTCAGGCGCTTCATCAGGTCGGCCTTCGACACCGGCTTCACCAGATAGCCGGAGATGCCGTAGGCGATGGCGCGCTTCACCACGTCGGCCTCGCGGTGGCCGGTCAGCACCAGCACCGGCAGGTCGGCCAGCGGGTTGCCGGTGGCGGTGCGCAGCGCGTGCAGCAGGTCCAGCCCGCCCATGCGCGGCATTTCCAGGTCGCAGATCACAACGTCGACGTCCTCGCCGCTCTTGCGCAGGATGTCGAGCGCCTGGATGCCGTCCGCCGCCTCGAACACCGTGCGGAGCCCGATGTCGTGCAGGAGCCGGTAGATCAACTTGCGGGTGAAGTCGTCATCCTCGACCAGCAGCACACCGAGATCGTGTATCGTCCGGACCTGGCGGGTCCGGTTGCCTGCCTCCACCACCATGACGCTCTCCGCTCCGCCAAAGTTCTCCGGCCGCTATCGGCATGGCCGGCCCGCACAGTTTTCTGACTACACCATTGCACAGTCGTTAACGGAATCGCTATGACGCAACGATGACAACCGTTCGCATACAGTGTCCGGCAAATCGGCTCGGCCAACCGGCTTGCATGGCCGGGCCCTCCGGCCGGGCAATGGCAATCGGCCCGGCGACCGCTTATCCTGAACCCTCGCGCGCTCTTTCCGAACCGATCAGGACCCGCCCGTGACCGCGCCGCCCTCCTCCGCCACGCCGCCCTTCGACGCTTCGCCCAACGCCACGATGGCCGACGCCGCGATGTCCGATGCAGCGATGCTGGCCGCCGTGGTCGAGACCAGCGGGGCCGGCCTCGTCGTGGCCGACGCCACCCGGCCCGACCATCCCATCGTCTATTGCAACCGCGCCTTCCTCGACATGATCGGCTATGAGGCCGGCGAGGTGATCGGGCGGAACGGCGATTTCCTGCAAGGGCCGGACACCGATCCGGACACCGCCGCGGCGATTCGCGCCGCCATGGCGGCGGCGCGGCCCCTGTCGGTGGAAGTGCTGAACTATCGCAAGGACGGCAGCGCCTTCTGGAACGCGCTGACCCTGCGGCCGGTGCCGGAAGCGGGAGGGGTGTCCGATGGCCGGGCGCGCTGGATCGCCGGCTCCTGCGCCGACGTGACTCAGAGCCGCCGGTCGCAGGAGGAGCTGCGCGCCGCCGAGGACCAGCTGACCCGGCTGGCGGCCGAGACCTTCGCCCTGGCCGAGAAGCTGGACGGCGCCCGCGAGGATGCGGAGGCCGCCCGCATCGCGGCGGAGAATGCCAGCAGCGCCAAGTCGCGCTTCCTGGCGATGATGAGCCACGAGCTGCGCACGCCGATGACCGCGGTGATCGGCATGGGCGACCTGCTGATGGGCACCGGCCTGAACGACCAGCAGAAGGCCTTCGTCAAGACGCTGCGGTCGTCGGCCGGCACGCTGATGACCATCCTGAACGACGTGCTGGATTTCTCGAAGATCGAGGCCGGCCAGCTGACGCTGGAGGAGATCGACTTCTCCCTGCCCCGGCTGGTGGACGACGTGGTCCAGCTGTTCCTGGTGCGGGCGGCGGCCAAGGGGCTGAGCCTGTCGGCCTCCATTGCCGACGACACACCGCGCCACATCCGCGGCGACCCGACCCGGCTGCGGCAGGTGCTGTTCAATCTGGTGTCGAACGCCATCAAGTTCACCGACCGCGGCACCATCGAGATCGCCGTGTGGTCGCCGGATCCCCCCGCCGACCCGCCTGCCGACCCGCCCGCCGGTGCGGCACCGGCCGATGCGCCGGTCACCCTGCGGTTCGAGGTGGAGGACAACGGCATCGGCATGACGCCCGAACAGCGCGCCCGCCTGTTCGACGCCTTCGTCCAGGCCGACGTGTCGACCAGCCGCAAATATGGCGGCACCGGCCTGGGGCTGGCGATCTGCAAGCGGCTGGTCGAGGCGATGGGCGGCGAGATCACCGTCGCCAGCACGCCCGGCCGCGGCTCCACCTTCCGCTTCTCGATCCTCAGCCGGCTGGCGGAGGCGCCGCCGGTCGGCGAGCTGGGAGCCCGCCCGGCGCTCCCCGGGGCGGCCGAGACGCCGGAGCCGACGCAGGTGCCGCTGCGGCTGCTGCTGGCCGAGGACAACGACATCAACCGCATGCTGGTCGTCGCCATGATGTCCCGCATCGGCCACCGGATCGACGCGGTGACCGACGGGCGGGCGGCGCTGGACGCGCTCGTGGCGGCCGATTACGACGCGCTGATCCTCGACATGGAGATGCCGGTGCTGGACGGGCGGTCGACCGCACGGGCGATCCGGCGGATGGACGGGCCGGTCGCGCGCATCCCCATCGTCGGGCTGTCGGCCGACGCCCTGCCGGAGCATCGCGACGGCCATCTGGCCGCCGGGCTCGACGCCTATCTGACCAAGCCGATCGACTGGGACCAGCTGAACGCCGTGCTGGTCGATCTGGCGACCCGGCCGCAGGAGGGGCGCGTGGTGCCTGTGCCCAGCCGCCCGGCGACCGAGGGCGGCCATTTCTCGGCCCTGCCGCTGGTCGACCGGGTGAAGCTGGCCGAACTGCGGCTGGCGCTGGGCGGCGAGGCGCTGGACGGCATGCTCCAGCTGCTGCCGGAGACGGCGCTGCGCGAACTGACGGCGATCCGCTCCGCCCTGCAGGCCGGCAGGCCGAAGGAGCTGAAGCAGGCGGCCCACACGCTGGCCGGGCTGGCCGCCAATTTCGGCACGCCGCGCATGGCCGCCATCGCCCGCGCCATCAACGACAGCTCCACCGACACCGACAAGGTCGCGGCCTTGCTGCCCCTGCTGGAAACCACCGTCGCCGCCACCAGCAGTCTGGTGCGCGATCAGGTGGACAGTATCCCCTCTCCCCTCCGGGGAGAGGGTTAGCAGGACGCGGAAAAACGAACATATTTTGGCTTTTTGCCTCCGCTGAGGCTTGGAAATGGCGTTTCGGCGCCCGTTTTTGTCAGAATGGAGCGCCTTTTCGCGCTCCGAGCCGCCCGGAGCCGCCGTTCAGGCGGAGTCCGGGCGTGATTATGC